>JAHFEW010000148.1 GCA_023248215.1 Nitrospira sp. | reverse complement strand
CTAGACAAGGATAAAGAAAGAGCCTCCATCCCCCCTCCTGCCTGACGCATGGTGCGTCACGGGCTGCTTATACAGTCTCGCTAAACGAACGCGTGTTTCTCTAAATCCCATTTCAGGTATGTTCCGTATGCCCTAGGCTCGGCGGAATCTGCCCGTCTACAGTCGCGGGGGCAAGCAAAGCTGACGTCAGAGAACATTGGGGCTGAGGGGCTGACCGGAAATAGTACCCCTAGGAGCCGGGGCAACCCACAGAAAACGAAGGCCTATGGGCTGCCCCGGAAGGTCGCGACCGCTGGTAGAAATGGCCCGCGTTTAGTGAGCTTCGACGGCGTTGGGCCAGAATTTGTGCCGGATTTGGGGCAGCGGTTCGTTGTCGAAGTTGGGGATATCGTAGAGACAACGGTCAATAGTGGAGACCTCGTCCTCCGTAAGTTCCAACACGACTTGCTTCTTCCAAAACTGATCCAGCGCCAAATAATCGTTCGAGGTTGGTTTCTCGGCCAGGAGCGCTTGCATCTTCTTGAAGCCTTCTGTATCGACACCGGTCACGCGTCCTTTATTGCGATCGATACACCACTTCAAGACTTCTGCCACGCCGTACATCGATAAGGGCATATGGACTTTCTTACTCATGGGCACCTCCTCAACACTTGGCGGCATTGTAGCCTAAGGCTTGGCATATTTTCAAAGGGGCGAAAGGCCTACGTGAAGCCAGCCCGTTCGGGGGACTGCCTGTGCGAGCTGCCAGGATCACGGTGGCTGCTTGGCTTCGTTGCGAAGCGAGATGGGCCTCTGTATACTCCGTCCAACCCATGAGAATCGGGAGCGGCGAAGCATGGACTTGGCCGAAATGTCATGCCTTTTTCATCGAGATGGATATGAACGGCAGGCTCTGGGACCTCAGGATGCCATCGATGGATATCGGTCTCGCGCTGCTGGCCGGCTGGCTCATGCTCTCCGCCTGTTCGAAATCCGATCCTTACGTCCCACCTGACCCTTTTTACTATTTTGCCAGCTATCCCGTCGGCAAGAATCCGACGACTGTGACGACGGCCGACTTCAATCGTGATCAAATTACAGACCTCATTACGACGAATATTTCGAGCAACACAATTTCACTCCTGTTTGGTATTGGCGACGGGACCTTTCGTGATCAGGTCCAGGTGAGAGTGTGTCAGGAACCGCGCTCCCTCGCCGTCAATGATTTTAATCAGGATGGTCAACTCGATCTGGTGCTGGCTTGCTCGGGCAGTGATCAGGTTTCGATCATGTTCGGTCGAGCCAACGGCAAATTTGAGGAAGGGCCGCAGTATCCGGTGCATCGCACGCCTGTGTCCGTTGCCAGCGAGGACATCAACGGCGACGGCCATCCCGACTTGGCCGTGGCCTTGCGCAACGACAAGGTGAAGATTTTTCTCGGGAGCGCTAAGGGAGAGTTTCGCCCAGGCGTTCAGTATGAGTACGGCGACACGCCCACCTCGGTGGCCCTCAAAGATCTCAATCAGGACGGCAAGCCGGAGTTGATTGTGACGAATGGAGGACCGATGTTGAGTGCGGTGTCTGTGTGGATCGGCAACGGCGACGGGACATTTCGGGACCCCAAAGATTATAAGACCGGAAGACGGCCATTAGGTGTCAGTTTTGCCGATTTCAACAACGACCGCATGCTCGATCTTTTGGTGATCAATGGCGAGGGGGATAGTTTCACCACGTTTTTAGGTAACGGCAATGCCACCTTTCAACCGGGAAAGGATTCCGGCGCCGATGCCAGTCCGAACTTTGGGATGGCGCGCGATTTCGACGGTGATCATATCGCCGATGTGGCTATCGTCAATCTACAGTCGACCGACCTCTCGATCCTCTTTGGGCGGGGAGACGGCACCTTCAATTATCCCCCACGGAATTATCGGACGAAGTCCGGCCCGTTCGCCGTGGCGAGTTATCGCGTTTCTGCCGACAATGGTGAAGAGCCTGGCCTGGTGACGGCAGACAACGGTGCCGGCAGTGTGTCGATTTTCTTGCATCGCGGCCGGAAGGGCCAAATTTCGACCAACCGTGTGGCGGAGTAAGAGAGAGACGATTCATGTTCGAGCCGGTTCAACCGAAGAGGGAGATAGGCAGATTGCTTGACACCCCGGTAGGGCTCGGCTAGAGTTCGAAAAGGCTGTCGGACATGGAGCCGCGCCATTTTCAGCCACCAGACCGTGGGGGCTCGTGCGATCGTTTTTGTGGTGGTTTTGCATGGGCTGCCTGACGACTCTGGCAGTCTTGATGGTACAAGGCGGGGTGCGCGATCTGGTCTCTGGGACCAATCCCACGGGCAGCGCAGGCGCGGTCCTCTCCTTTGGTACCACGATCTTCGGGGGCGGACTGTTGGCCGGCTGCCTCGCCCTCATCCTCAATCGTCTCCGCTAAACAGAGTGACGACGTTTGTATCGGTGTGAGCTGTGGCCAAAACGTCTGCGGACCACCTCGAAGGGGCTACGATCGCGCGATGCACTGCCTGAGATGCAAAGGGTTCATGATGGTGGAGCGTCACTACACGCTGATGAATCGCCGACTCTACGCGCGTTGCCTGAATTGTGGATTTTGGATCGACCTTGCGGATTTGCTTCGGTTCTTCCATAAGGTCATTGAAAGTAGCCTGCGCGGTGCGAAAGTTAGAGAAACCTATACCCTGTGAAGGCCGGACTCAGTCTGGGCGACACGAGAAAGTACAGACGATCCGCATGAAATACTCACGTCGCGTCCTGTCGATCTGTGTCACTGCCATCCTGATCCTGCTTGCGACAATGTGGAGTGGCCAGGCTTCGGCGCTCGACAGCGATGTGGACGACGAAGTGATTACGGTTCCGTTTGATCCCAGGCCGGTTCCCTCGGCCAAGCAAGCGCACCATACGCTGCGATGGCGGCATGTTCCGGCGCACAGCATTTTGCTTAAGGAATTGAAGACTGGGACGACCCTCTACCAATTTGAAAGCGAAAAGAAGCTGTCCCCTGCCAGTTTGACCAAGATTATGTCTGCGCTGGTCATCCTGGAATATGGGCATCTCGACGATGAGGTGACGGTGAGCCCGAAGGCCGCGCGTGCACATAAGACGCACCTGCGCCTACGGACGGGCCAAATTTTTCGATTGGAAGACTTGCTCAAGGCCATGTTGATTGTGTCCGCGAATGACGCCTGCTTGGCGGCCAGCGAGCATGTCGGTGGAGACGAAGAGCGTTTTGTCGATCTCATGAACGCGAAGGCCGCCGCGCTCGAATTGCACAATACCCATTTCAGCAACGCCTGCGGGTTTGATGCGCCCGGACACTATTCGACGGCGGAAGACCTCGCGAAGCTGAGCGAGATCGCCCTGCACCACCCCGTCTTCAATGAGTTGGTCCGTGAAGAGCGGGAGATCATCATGCCGATCAACGAACATCGCGCCTACGTCTTGCGCACGACCAACCGTCTCCTAGGTCGTATTCCCGGCGTGCAAGGCGTCAAGACGGGGTTCACGTCCAAGGCCGGCCGATGCCTCATTGCCAAAGTTTCGCAGGACGGCAACGACCTGCTGCTCGTCATTCTCAACTCCAAACGTCGTTGGAATACAGCGACGAGCCTCATCAATTACGGACTTCGGCTCAGCTACAGCCGTGCCGGTCTCGTCCAATAGGTTGTTGAGTTCTTCGTCGAGACGCGTCCGATCCACTGGTTCCACCGTGAGCTATACTAGGTGAGTCGTAGCAGGCCTCGGGTCTACTCCGAGGAGGATCCGGCTGCGTGGAGAGGGTAGGCGGTGGCAGGGACGATGGAACGGTTCGCGCAATCTTGAGACGCAGGGAATTTAGTGGGGAATCGAAAACTCCACGTTGACGTCCTTGCCGAGGTAGTTCACCTGGAAGCCCTGCTTGTCGTAGGCGAGCATCGCACCCATCACATTTTCGTCGCCGTAATCTTCCTTGCCGAGTAGCTTGCGCACATCGTCTGGGCTCTCGCTATTCAGCACGTTGCGGAAGATCCCGCGCGTTTTGTATGCGAAGCGGTTGTTGATGAAAATGAGATCGACTTTTCCGTCCTGCACTCGGACCCCCGCCATCGGGCCTGTCGGTTTTCGTTGATCAAGGAGAAAAATAAAGGTAGCTTCTTGTTCGGTCTTGATGCCGGGAATTCTTTCGTTCACCAGCACATCGAGGGCCTTCCCTTCGGCATCCCCCAATTTGACGCCGAACAGCGATACCTCTTGACTCGCAATCCCCTTGGGGTCGGTCAGATCATTTTTGCTGAGTTCGTACGGCTCGGCGCTCACTATGGCAGCGAGGCAAAGGGAACTCATCGTCGCCATTAAGGCTGTGAACGCCCACTTGCTCTGCATCATGAATGCCTCCTTAGGAACAGTCTCTTACAAGTCAAATCGTCCTGAGATGGGTGCCGGAATTCGGTGGGGTGGCTCAGACGACAGGGCATTTTATCCAACGGGCAGCCTGACTTTCAAGGTAGCCGCTGTACGCCGGGTCTCGCATCGCTTGAGGTGTAAGGCGCAAGTCAGCAAAGGTCGCTTCAGCCGGCCCTACGTGCTCGTATCTTACTCGCCGTAGGCTGCTTGGAATCGGACTGCAGCTCCTTCATGGTGGTCTGACAGAGTTGCGCAAACTCCTCAGCCGCCAGGTTGCGGTAGCGCTTGGTGAGATAGGCCAGGCCGACTGCGTGGCGCGGGGTGGGATCGTATAGGTCGATTAGTTGCAAGTCCCCGCCGGACAGTCGCGAACGCACATACAGCTCGGGGAGAATGGTGGCGCCGGTTCCTTGCGCCACGGCCTGGAGAATGCCTTCCGGCGAACTCATTTCGAGTACCACCTGCGGGTGAACCCCTGCCTTTGCACATTCGGCCTCGACCATTTTCCGTAAACAGTAATCGACCGGCATGAGCACGAGGGGCAGAGGCGCGAGGTCCTGCATGCGTGTACGACGTTTCCCGATCCTCATGCCAACCGGGGCGACGAGGGCGAGTCGCTCCTCAAAGAGAGGCACAGTCGTGAGTTGCGGATGGGCCAGCGGCAGCAAGCAAATGCCGATGTCGAGACGATTGGCCAGCAGCCCGCTGACGACCTCTGAGGATGGTTGGGCATGGACCTGAAGCTGGATGTCGGGGAAGCGTTGCTTGAAGCGAGAAACGAGCGGGGCGATCAAATAGGAGTTGACCGTCGAGAGTACCCCAACGACCAATCGGCCACGTTTGGCTCCGTGCAGCTCGTGGACGACCTGCGCGGCTTGCTCTAATTCCCGCAAGGCTCGCTCTGCATGGACACGAAAGAGTTCACCGGCCTGGGTGAGGATGACCTTCCTGCCGAGCCGGTCGAACAGGCGCGTGCCCAGTTCCTTTTCGAGTCCGCCGATTTGGACCGACAGTGATGGCTGTGAGACATGCACATGCTCAGCGGCCCGGCTAAAATTTTGATGGGTCGCTAAGGCGATGAAGTAGTGAATTTGGCGCAGCTCCATGGTTCCCCTCCAAGCCACGGTATAGGTAAAGACTATCGAATATATAAAAACAATGTATTAGACGTATAGAACATTTCTCCCCTATTGTCTCGCGTCAACCAGGATGCTGCTCGTTGGACATTCTGCCCGTAGCGGGCAAGAGCGACGAGCAGCCGGTTATGTATCACAGGGGAGGCATACGATGGCATCGAAGTATCGCGGAGTAGCGATAGTCGTGTTGGGGACGATGGCCGTTCTCATGGGCTGTGCGGAAACCGGGACCTCGAACGGGCCGGGGCGTCCAGCGGCTGGTGCGACGGCTACGAGGTCGCTTTACGAACGCCTGGGTGGGAAGCCGGCCATCACGGCGGTGATCGATCAGTTTGTGGCCAATGTCGCGGCGGATAGTCGGATCAATGGGCGCTTTGCTACGACTGATATTCCGAAATTGAAAGGTCATTTGGTCGACCAGGTGTGCAATGCCACGGGTGGGCCCTGTCTGTATCAAGGCCGCGACATGAAACGCACGCATGCCGGAATGCAGATCAGCACGGCGGATTTCGGGGCGCTCGTCCAGGACCTCGTGGCTGCGCTCGATACCTTCAATGTGACCGCAGCGGAGAAAAGGGAGCTTCTAGGGCTGCTCGGTCCCATGCAGAAGGATATCGTTGAGGTCCCGTAGTGAAGACGAGGCGGGGGAGGGTCATGCGGCCGTCCCCCGCTCACCTATAGCAGTGGGAACAGACTAGTCCGGCCGGCTCGATTGGACAAGTGCGGTCGCCAGTTGTCGAAGGCGGCGAAAATATTCCAGGCTGTCTTCGGTGAGGTCATCGAGTAACGTATCGAGATCAGCTACGCAGTCTTCGAGGATCGCGATACGCTGACGGTCCAATCCCTCTGGCCCGTCAAGATAAAACACCGCGCATCCGCCAATGACGGTATCCAAGGTCATCAGTTGTCCTTCGTTCCGGCTGGAAAACCGGGGCCAGCCTTCTCGGCTATGGGCGTCCCACAGTGACGCGATGGATTGATAACTCATGA
>JAHFEW010000079.1 GCA_023248215.1 Nitrospira sp. | reverse complement strand
GGGCACTCCCCGCATTGACTGCGGTACCGGCCGCATCCGAGATCATAGTGACAGCCGCCTGTAAATGCGTTCATGTCATGTAATGTCCAGACGACGCGCCGGCCTGTTGAGAGGGCTCCTAAAAAGGAGGGATAGTCGACAAAGTCCGCGACCCAGTGAAGGTTCACGATGTCATGGGCGGGGAGTTGTGAAAATACGTCGGTCCCATATTCCGAGCGATCGATGCGAAACGGTTCGAACCGCTCGCTCACGGGATGTATCGAAGGGCGAAGCTTCCGCTGTATCTGCTCGCGCCGAATACGACGCTCGGCTCTCCCCCAAAAGGTGTTCGTCGGCTCGAACCTTACAACAGAGCGATCTTTGGTCCTAGCCTCGCGCACGAACATGGACGATTCTACGCCCGCCTTGCGCAATCCGGAATGCAGGCGATAAGCCGCCCGCGCCGCACCTCCTGCGATGTCAAAGGTGCTGAGATGGACAACTTTGGTAGATCGAGCTTCATGGCCATGCCTGCCGACGATAAAATCTTGATCGTGACCGGATGACTCAAGCAGCGATGTCAACTGGGGCATTACACTATGTCCTATCACAAACGAATGTTGTTACCGAAGTCACCAAAATACTCATTATCACTCATTCGTTCAACTAGGCATATCCCGAGCGGATCACTTTGCGACAACACGTTGATAGAGATGCTGTGGTACAGGTACTCGGCCATTGATCGCTTGGCCGGTGAGGGCGGGAGCTGAATTTCTTTATTCTAAGCGGGCAGCGAGTCGCACGGGAATGAACGGGAACAACCCCAACTTCTCAACCAGTCAGAACTCCAGGCTATCGCATTCACTCGGAGAGGTTTGAAAGGTAGCGTGGCTCTGCTGTTGCCAGCTGTACTTGACCAGGACACACTTTCCTCTCCAGTTTGGTGGATAGCTTTTTCCCGTTCCATAAAAGTCGCCATCGACTACGGTCAAGAGACTCGCATTGTGGATCCAATCCTGGACCTCTTTGTCACTCTCGACATAGGACATCACGTAGTACTGTCCACCGGATAGCGGCAATTCAGGAAGACGGAAATCGATCCAGCCCTCTCCGTGCAAGTCTAGCGGGGAGGAGTCCACGAGATCAGTAGACATGAGGAAATAGGCGGTTTCGTAGGGATCCCCGATTTTGACATGCAGCGAAAGTTCTACACGGCACCTGCGGACAATTTTGTTGGGCGCGCAGCGATAGTGCCATCTGAGTATCGTCTCCCTTCCGCAAATGGCCGAGGAGCACACATTCCCGTTCTTATCCAGCACTTCAATCGTAGTCGCAATAACGTCTCCCTTACCCTGCCTATCGGTCCGCTCATGGATCGCGCTTCTTGACAGGTCTGCAGTCATGCCGGCGTAGGCTTCTACCACTTCCTTGGCTTCCCCCATTAATGCGACCCGCCCTTTGGACAATAGGAGCGCTCGCTGACAGAGATTCTCGATGACCGGCAAGTTATGGCTGACAATCAAAACCGTGCGACCGCCCCGACTGGCCTGTTGCATTTTGCCCAAACACTTCTGCTGAAAGCTGGCATCACCAACCGCCAGAACTTCATCCACGATCAGGATGTCCGGTTCCAAATGAGCGGCCACCGAAAATGCCAATCGCACATACATGCCGCTGGAGTAGCGTTTCACCGGCGTATCGATGAATTCCTCCACACCGGAGAAATCGATGATCTCGTCGAGCTTTCGTTTCATCTCCGCCCGACGCATGCCCAATATGGAACCATTCAGGTACACATTCTCACGTCCCGTCAACTCCGGATGAAAGCCCGTTCCGACCTCGAGCAGCGAGCTGATGCGGCCATAGATGTCCGCGCTGCCTGATGTGGGAGCCGTGATCCTCGAGAGAATCTTTAACAAGGTGCTTTTCCCCGCCCCGTTGTGACCGATGATGCCAAACACTTCACCTTGCTTGACGTCGAACGACACATCACTGAGTGCCGAGAAGATTCGCACGTGGTCGTCGGTATTGGAACGCCTTGTCATCCATGACGTCATCGCGCTTGCCAACCGATCGCGAATCGTATTGTGGCGTGCACTAGCGCCGATGAGGTAGCGCTTTGTGAGATGATCAACTCGTATGGCTATATTTCTCATGGGCCTCGTGACTGGCATGTGAAAGCTCGGCCGGCAAGCTTTCATTTTTTGTTACCATCTCTTTTGGTCACTTACAATCGTCCGCATATTACGCTTTCCCTGAATAAGGGCCAGGTGGTGGTCATAAGACCCCTTGTCGAACCTTGACACAGCCCGCCCTAAGATTTCCGAGAACACCGGTTGAAACGGTGTGCGAGTGGACGATCGGGGCTTTCCTGGAGTCATACGTGTCGATGGGAACTCGGTAACCCTTCCGCCAACGGCGAGGAATAATATGATTGCGTCCGGGAAAAGCCGCTCAGCGGTACTGCAAAAGGGCCGCTACCTTCACCTCGACATACCCAACGTGGCCTATAACCTATCCAACCGCGCAAAATCCATACGAGGGAAAACGTACCATAGACTGATGAAAATCATCGTGAGGCCTGCCGTCAGCAGACCGCTCCACCATGAATGCGCCAGTACTAAATCGGCCACTAGATAGAAATCAATGCAAATGCCGGCCAACAAAGGAAACATGCTTAATAATAAGAGGTATGAGGAGAGCCGAATAAACTGCCGGCTGATTGAAAATTGATGAGCCTGGCGGTGATAGGCGGCAGGAGTCATAACCAGCGCGATCGCAAGGGCTACCAAGGTAATCGCCGCAAGGTGAAGGATGCGATGACTGTCAGGCATCTCCCAAAACTTACCGTTGAAGACGGCAATCAGTTGGAAGCCAAAGAGAGCTTGGATCCCCGGAAGGACCATTCGGCACTCTTCGAGTAGGTGAGACGCCACGTCCGAAGGAGGTTCTTGCTGCGGTATGATCGGCTGCTTATATTCCGGCTGTAAGGCCAAGGCATTCCTCATTCCGATTCGATTCTGTCCCCGGTACTAATGCGCAACGACCGCCACCGGAATCCTCATGAAGGACAACCCTCACCCTCATCACTCAGGACGTTCTAATTCGCGCCAGAGGGCGACTCCTCCGACCAAACCATTGAGATTCGAGACGATGGTCACATTCGCTGGAATATCAGGGATAGACACTGCCTTCGCATTTCCGCCTCCAATGTAGAGGCGATCATAATAAAACATGGCTTCGAGCTTCCGGATCAGTTTGTGAAGCCGCTTATTCCATTTCTTCTTGCCGACTTTCCTCAATTCCGCATTACTCAATTTGTCTTTTCCAACTTCGACGTTGGGAATCAAGTAGCCGTTGAGAAACAGCGCCGACCCCACGCCGGTGCCGAGCGTCAGGACCAGTTCTACGCCAACTCCTGAAATGGCGCCGAAGCCTTGCACATCGGCGTCATTGGCGACACGCACAGGCTTTCTCAATCTGGTTGCCAGAATCTTTCCGATATTGAAATGCTTCCATTCTGGAGCCAAATTTGGCGCCGCTTGCACGACGCCGTTTTGCACAATGCCTGGGAAGCCCACCGAGATACGATCATACTCGGATTGCTCCTCGGCCAGTTGCACAATGATATCCGTCACGGCGCCCGGCATGCCAGAACGGGGGGTGTCGGTAAAAGTGCGCTTGGTGACAATTTCCCCCAACTCATTCAGCGTGGAGGCCTTGATGCGGGTGGCCCCTATATCAATGGCCAGTGTCTTGACGGCCTTCTGCAAAAGAGCCGTCCGAGTCCTTGGCACAGCGGATCGTTGCTTGGTCACACGAGCATTCGCCATTGTGCGTCTCTCCTCTTCCCGTTGAAGCTCTCCGAGGTGGTGAGCGTCCTTTCAGCTGTAGCGCCGATTCCTGAACGAAGACGTTGTTCCACCTCAGAGCCTAGACCCAATCACCGTGACCCTACATGTGTCATACATGCACGCCCGCACCACCTGGGAATATCCCTAGAACCATGTGCGTGACCTCCCATTCAGCGCAGAGGTTTTCATGTTTTCTATAAGACGCTGTGCGGCTGATAGCTGATAGCCCGTATGGGCTCACAAGGAGCGTGGGTTTACTGCCACTACGAGGGCTATTCCCAGTACGGGAACAATAGACCAAGGGGTATGCTTGAAAAAATGCAGCTGCAAGAGTTGCCTCACGCTCAAAAAATGGAGGACACGATGAAGAAATATATGGGAATGATTGCGGTTTTGATAGCAGTCGGTTTCAGCACCGGCCAGCTCCTGGCCGCCGACCCGATGAAGGAGAAAGAGGCAACCCCCTCTATAAAGGAACGGCTCACGAAGGACGCGGTGACAGGAACGCTGCTGAAGCAGGAGGGTGAGTACTATGTGATTAAGGACAACGACGGGAAACAGTATAGATTCCACGTCGACAAAAGCACAAAACTGGATAAAGTGGTGGAAGGCGATATGGTGAAGGCCTATGTGACCGACCAAGGCCACGTCACCACTTTGCAGCGACAGGAGAAATAGCCGGGCAATAAACTGACTATCACCACCTTGCGGCGGCGGGGAAAATTCCCGCCGCCAGCGCATATCTACCAATCACTTCGTCTCCACCGCCGTGCCATACACCTGCGTGCAGGCGCGTGAGAAGAGAATAAAGTACTGATAATATCCATCCACCGTGACTTCGACGAGCGCGTCGGCAAGGATTTTCGTGTGGAGCGCGTCGGCCACTGCATTTCGAGTCTCGTTGCCGCCCGTAATTGGAATGAGGCCAAGGAGATGATACACGCAGTCCTGCCCACGCACCTGGCCCAGTTCAGTATAGCCACCAGGTACGACAGGTTTGGTGGAAGGCGCGATTCCACCGGGATGATGCATGCACCCGGCGGTGAATGTGGCCACCCACAGCACCGCAACTGTCCCACCCCTGGTCCACCATTTACTCCTATCTCGTCTCATCATTACGCATAACTCCTTTCGTGTGCGCGACCACCACTGGCCACGCAGTGTTACTCCCGCTATTGGGAGCACCATTTCTGAGATGTCTCGGAAAATCGGTAAAGCGATTTACCCGGCAGGTCTATCACTGAGAGATCGTGCCTGTATCTTGCGCTTCTCTCGGCCCAACCTCAACCCCAAAAAGCACGAGTCAACTTTAGCTACGAGGGCCACTGGTTGATGAGCGCATGTGCTACGTATAACGTATGGATCCAGGAAGACAGGGAAATTAGGACACGATGCTCATCGACGAGATGCTTCGGGCTCCACGGTCTGAAATTCTCTTACGACCTCCGGCATAAGGTATCGGGTTGAAGGCGTCCGCTGGTTCGAACCTAGCTCAAGTCGCCCTCGGCTTCGTCAAAGGGGTGAACCGCACAATCGGCGTCATCCAAAGCCGGAGGTTAGTCTCTTGCTCCATGTCGGCCGGACAACTTCAGATTTCCTTGCGCCGTCGCCTCGAGAAGTGCGCGGGCCAGCGGGCACGACTCTCCATGAGGAATTCGACTCAGCACCTCGGACATTTCCTGGACCTCATTAATAACTGTTGCCGATGCCTGTCCCGCGAAAGGGCCGGCCTGAAAATTCAGCTCCCACGTTCCCACGTACGTGCAACCTGCATCAACGGTGAACGTGGCCGGCAGATTCGCTCTCCACTGCCCGTAGACGTCGTCAAACACGAGCGTCTCAATCCGGTAGCGTCCGACAGGAAGCGTGAGGACGAACGGCCCATCGACCGGAAGGCCGGCAACCAGGAAGCGCTTCCCCTCCGGCTCCTTCGACATCCACCAGCCAAGCTCTGCGGGGTAACGGAGACCGGTGCGCTGCTCTTTTCCGTTGTACAGCAGATGGAGACGGCCCAACACGACTCCCTCTCCCGCCTGAGAGATCGCGATGGTTTCCGGCTGGAGGGGCCTCACTTGTGTCACGCACCCAGTCAAGCCGGCTACGATCCCCATGGCTCCTGCGAGGGTGACCCAGAACGGAGCACCAGATTTATTTCTCTTCTTCACTAGGGGCATGGCGTTCCCGATCGCATATGCGATTCAGGTTCACTCCGTCAAACACAATCGTTCGCAGCAGTCTGAAAAGTGCCATGCGGAAAGCTTCGTCCAGTTCTTGTGCCTTCATGATTCTTCTCCCTTTTCATCACCGCATCATATGCTCAGGGGCCGGGTCGGCGTACTGTAAAAACTGACAGGCTGCAATAGGCACGGGGTCAGGTATGATCGCGTCTGGGGTGCTGGTCCAGACGGACGGTACTTCACAGGCGGTCGCCCACCGGAACGAGGCGAGGAGCGACTCCAATACTGGGCATCGTGTCTTCCTGGTGCCTACTGAACAGCGTGTGGAGGACAGGGGATGACCTTCCCGCCCCATTTCGGCATCGATTGTTTTAGAAGGGTAGCCACAAGCCGTCGCGGGCAACCTCCCACGATAGGTGGCATCCTGACGCCTGTTGTCATTGGCATCGGCATGCTGCTGGTATTGGTCCCGGCGGCGTTGGCCGAAGTCACGGTGGAAGGCCGGGCCATTCTTTTTTATACGGACGACGTCGGCATTTTTTCCGCCACACGTCGCCTGTCACGAGACGGAGACCCAACCCAGCCGGCGATAGACAGCCGATTGACCAACCAAGGGTCTGACGTCATCTTTGAACCCCAGGTCGATATCGCCAACTCATTCACCACAAAATATGGGACCACCACCCTCGACGCGCAGGGACAGGGCTTCCTCTACACAGACCATTCCCGATACACGCATGGCACGCTGCGCCTGCAGGCGCTGCACGAGTTTTCTCCGGAGACCCGTGTTCGCCTGCGCTACTACTACGCCCCGAACTTGTTTCTGGGCGACAATGAAGAACGCCGCTCCGACATGCAACGCATTGTGGGGGAAACGGTCACGTTCGCCATCGGCAGTCTCTCTCGTTGCGCGCGTTGACATCAGTATGTTCCTTCGATATGCTTTGATGCATGCGAACAACCATTAACATCCCGGATGACCTTCTGGCCCAAATCAAGAAGCTTGCGGCCACGTCGCATTCCACGGTCACCGCGCTGATCGGCGACGCGCTCCGAGAGGCGCTTGCCAGGCGGCGCCACAAGCGGCGGAACGGGCGCGTGACCTTGCCGACTTACGGGGAAAAGGGCCTCCACCCCGGCGTGGATCTCGACGACGGCGCTGCCTTGCTCGATCTGATGGAGCCGCCGCATGGTCCTGACTGACGTAAACGTGCTGGTCTACGCGCACCGTCAAGATGCGCCGCGGCACCACGAATACCTCGGCTGGTTGAATCAGGTGCTGCGTTCCGACGCCGCCTTTGGCCTGTCCGATCTTGTCCTGAGCGGTTTCCTGAGAGTCGTGACCCATCCACGTGTCTTTCGCGACCCCACACCGCTCGACCGTGCCCTAACATTCGCTACCTCAATACGAGACCATCCCAACGCTGTGACGCTTGCCCCCGGCGAACGTCACTGGGATATCTTCCAGCGTCTATGTCGCGAGGCCAATGCCAAGGGCAACCTCATTCCCGATGCTTATCTGGCCGCGCTTGCCATCGAAAGTGGCGCGGAATGGATTACGACCGATCGAGACTATGCCCGCTTTCCTGGTCTGCGATGGCGGCATCCTCTGACTCGCGGGCGGTAAACTCGACTGGACCGTCAACAAGGAATGAACGCCGGATAGAGTCAGCAAGAGTTTCAACGACATCGGGCCTCCTCCCTTCGAGACAGGACAGGGCGCTCCCACGATGCGAGAGCGCTCCGCCCCTACTCAATGAGTCTCCGTCAATCAGCCACCTGCTTGCGCGCGTGGGCCTCGCGTATGGCCTGCTTCTCTGCCTCGGCGTGAGCCGCCTTCGTTTCTTTCAGATCGACCGTGACGCTATGGATCTTGCCGGTGAACTTGTTGTCACGATCCTTGTGGTCTTCCGAGACCGGCGTGCCCTCGTCCACCACCACGTCAGTCGCATCGTCAAGCGAGAAGGCGCAACATTGCGTGTGCTCGATCCGCCCTTCGGCGACTTTCTGACCGTTGACGACAAGCGTGCCCAAGCCGCCCTTGCCTATGCCGCCGTCAGAGGCAAACTCATACCGGATCGTCGCCTTGCCTGCTGCAAGCGGCTGTGGCGTCGCGATAGTGAACCGCTGCAAGCCGAGGAAGTTGTAGGTATAGGTCGGCTTGCCGTCCTTCAAGTAGAGACTCCATCCGCCGAACCGGCCACCCTGGGCGAGGATCACGCCGTTGGCGCCGCTCTGGGAAATCTCCACGTCGGCGGTGATCGTGTGCGAGCGGTTCTTGGTGTTGATGAAGGCGTTCGCCGAAATCCCGGCCATGCCCTCGTACACGGTGAGTGATGTGCGACCTGCCATCAGGTCCGGCCGCCCGGCAAGGGCTGCATTCAAACGCTCGAGGGTGCGGTCATCGAGGGGCAGGACATGGTACTTGACCGCTTCCTTGAGAAAGAGGGCTTGGAGTTCCTTGAGCTTCGTCGGATTCTTCTCGGCCAGATCGTTCGCAAGGCTGAAATCATTGCGCGTGTCGTAGAGTTCCCACTTGTCATCGAGGAGCGGCCCGCGCGGCTTGAACTCCCACGCGGCCCGGTGGACGGTGCCGGCGAGCCAGCCGTCGTGGTAGATGGAGCGGTTGCCGAAGATCTCGAAGTACTGGGTGGTGTGTCGGCTCGGAGCGTTGGCGTCGGCAAACGTGTAGGCCAGGCTCACGCCTTCGATGGGAGTCTGGGCCGTGCCGTTCACGCTCGTCGGCTCCGGCAGCTCAGCGGACTCCAGGATCGTCGGCGCAATATCGATGACATGATGGAACTGCGTCCGCACCTCGCCTTTCGCCGTGATCCCCTTGGGCCAGTGGATGACCATTCCGTTGCGGGTGCCGCCGAAACTGGACGCGACCTGCTTCGTCCAGGTGAGGGGCGTATCGCCCGCGACCGCCCACCCGGCGGCGTAGTGCGGATAGGTCGCCGGACCGCCAAGCTCGTCGTAATGCTTGAGGATGTCCTGGACGGTCTCGTGCACCCCGTTGAAGTAGGTGTACTCGTTGAAGAGCCCCACCAGGCCGCCTTCGGCGCTCGCCCCGTTGTCGCCAATAATGTAGAAGACGAGCGTGTTGTCCATTTGCCCCGTCTCCTCGACGGCCTGGACCAGCCGGCCGATCTCATGGTCGGTGTATTCTCCGAACCCAGCGAACACCTCCATTTGGCGGGCAAAGAGCTTCTTCTCGTCCGGCGTGAGCTTGTCCCAGTCCTTGATGGCCTCCGGCTTGGGCGCGAGTTTCGTGCCCGCCGGAACCACGCCCAATTTGATCTGACGAGCCAGCGTCTCTTCGCGCAGCTTGTCCCATCCCTGGTCGAACTTGCTCTTGTATTTGGCGATCCACTCCTTCGGCACCTGGTGAGGCGCGTGCGTGGCGCCCGGCGCGAAGTAGATGAAGAACGGCTTGTCCGGCGTGAGCGATTTCTCCGCTTGCACCCACTTGATCGCCTGATTGGTCATATCGGTCATGAAATGATATTTTTGATTTTTCGACAGCTCGACCTGGGTCATCCCGTCATAGATCACCGGCGCCCATTGGTTGGTCTCGCCGCCGATGAAGCCATAGAACTTGTCGAAGCCGGAGCGGGTCGGCCAGCGATCGGTCGGACCGGAGGGGCTGACCCCCAGGCCGCGGTCTCGTGGGACTTGCCGAAAGCGGCGGTACTAAATCCGTTCCGTCGCAACATCTCCGCAAGCGGCGCCACGCTGTTGGGGCGCTGCCCTGTTTGCCCAGGGAAGGCGGTGGCCGTCTCCGTAATCGAGCCCATGTTGTTCACATGATGGTTGCGGCCACTGAGCAGCGCCGCTCGGGTCGGCGAGCAGAGGGCTGTCGTATGAAAGTGATTGTAGCGGAGCCCATTATTGGCCAGACGCTCCGCGTTGGGCATGTGGATCGGCCCGCCGAACGAACTGGACTGGCCAAATCCCATGTCGTCGATCAGTACGATGAGCACGTTCGGCGCGTTAGATGGCGCCTTCACCTCGAACCGCGGCGGAGCCGTGGCTTTGCGGGCATCGAACGTGGTGATCGCCTCGCGTTTGGGTTCCGGAATCGGCAGGACCGTGCGGTCGAGCTTGTCCGCGGAATGCGCAGGCAGCGTGACCGCCACGGCTGAAACAACCGCGATCAGCGCGAGGCTGAATGTATAGAGGCTCGTTGCTTTCATGACGTCTCTTCTCCCTTTCCGGTTGCTCTCCGTTTACCGGCGACCACAACCATGATATGTGAGCGAGACCGGATCGCCGTAGTCCTTGCCGACGTCCCCCCCGCCTACCTGGTGAAGCGGAACAACACGCGATGAGTCATGCGTAGCTCGGCACTTATTTAATCCTCTTGGCCGTTGTGCCGGTACTGTCAAGATTGACAGGTGGAATGGTCGGCGTGGCGGGGCATCAGCCGGCCCAGCTGCGAAACAGCGGCAGCCGACCTCCACCGCCGGCGAAGGGGAAGGAGTTCCGGGAAGCTGTGGAGAAAGCGACCGAGATTCGCGATGGTGTTGTCGCAAGACGCTTGGTCTTCAGGCGCAAGAACGACCGGCAGTACTCACGGGACCAAATTGGAGGGCTCCTTCCTATTTACAAGAAAGACATTCAGGCAGAACAACTTCATGACCCGGATAGACCGTTCAAGATTCTCGAGATGATCATGCTGCGAGAAGCCGTGACGGTTCTGGATCGAGCGTGGAACACACTGCTAGCGACCGGCAAAAATCGAGGCAGTCCTAGATCTCAGCGGAAACAGCGACAGATGGTGACAGGCCCAAGCAATAAGTTGGGGATCGGTAAGGTACGGGCTGGTCCTGCAAGCTCGCTGGGGCCCGATCAGCCGCTGACAGTTGATTGACCAAATCCCAGCTCAGAGTCACCTGGGGAGGAAGTGGGTACGGTCTACGATCCCACCTATGGCTCCGGCTCGTTGCTGCTGAAAGTGGGCGATGAAGCCAGGGCCAAGTTCACGCTCTACGGGCAGGAGAAGGAGGCGGCCATGAGCGGCGAGTTCTCAGGGGGTTGGTTGGATGAGAACTTATGGATGCTGATTGTCCGGACGTAGCAGGAAGGGGAGGTATTGCCTACACCCTGGGAGAGGAGTACCGTTCTCCGACAGTCCCAACCCGAAAGGAGGCTACCATGGAACGCTTCCGACTCCTCTCCTTGACCTTCGTGCTGTTTCTCTCCTGCCCTGCGCTGGGATCGGCGGAAATGCTTGCCCTCATAAACTATGAGAGTAAGCCGGGCCAGCCGGTGAGACGAGAAGCGATCGCCATCATGGACATTGATCCCGAGTCTGCGGACTTCGGGAACATCTTGATGGAGATTCCGCTTCCCTCCGACCTCGTCGCTCACCACATCTTCTTCAACCGCGATCGGACCAAAGCCTACATCACGGCCTTGGGGAAAAGCATTCTGCACGTCGTGGACCTGGCCCAGTTCCCCTATCGGCTGCGCGCCATTGCTGTACCGGACTGCCAGGTCTTGGAAGACCTAGTGGTGTCGGAAGATAACCGGACATGGTACCTCACCTGTATGGGCTCGAGCACGGTGATCATGGGTGACGCCGTGAAAGATCAGCCGATCAAAACGGTCAGCGCGACTGATGCGGCAGCGGCCTTTATCCTGTATCCGCACGGCATTGCGATTCACAATGGCATTGACCGGGTCCTCGTCACCAGCACCATCAAGCCGGATAACATGGCGGAGGCGGGTGACACGGTCACGGTGTTGGAGGCCAGTACCGGGAAAGTCCTATCGACGCACAAAGTCTCAACGAAACCGTCCCCTGCCAAAGCCGCTCCCGTCGAAGTCATGTTTAGCCCGAATGCGAATCCTCCGGTGGTGCACATCACCAATATGTTCGAAGCGACGCTGTGGGCCGGGATCTGGGATTTGAACACCCGGTCCTTTGCCTTTCATCAGGTGGACGACTTCGGACCACGGCAACAAGGGATGCCGTTGGAAATGCTCTATAACGCGAAGGGGGACCGCTTGTTCGTCACCACGGCCAAGCCGGGGTTCGTCAATCTGTATGACAACACCGATCCGCGACAGCCGAAGTTTCTCAAAACCATTCCCGCCGCCGCGGGCGCCCATCATAGCGTGCTGTCGCCCGATGAACGGTATCTGTTCGTCCAAAATAGCCTGCTCAATCTGGAAGGCATGAGCGATGGGTCCATCACGGTGATCGACCTGAAGAATGACAAAGTGCTAGGCAGCATCGATACCTTGAAGGCGCAGGGGTTCAATCCCAACTGCATCATGCTGCTTCCGAATCATTTTCAGCAGGCGGGCTTGCGTGCAAGCCGGGTTCTCGAGTGAACCGTTGACGAGACTTCCTTCATGTGTCGCCATCGGCCGGCGGGTCGGGATCCACGATTTGCACTTTCATGATCTTCGGCACACCTTCGCGACCAGATTGCAGCGTATTGGAGTCGACTACGAAGTCCGGCAGGCACTCCTTGGCCATCGCATGCCCGGCATGACGGCGAACTATTCCCATGGCGGCCCCGAGTGGGATCGAAAGCTGAGATCCGCCGTGGAGGGACTCGAAAAAGCCTATCCGTTGTCCTATGGATTGTCCTATGAGACTAAGGCGGCAGTGGGAGGAACTCCGGAAGGTATTGATTTTGATGGTGAGTCGGCTGGGATTCGAACCCAGGACCCTCGCCTTAAAAGGGCCGGTGAAAGTGAGGAAAAACAACAGGTTGATACAGAGGAACCGTTCAATGAGTGACAAGGATTTACAACGAGTTACAGAATCCTTGTCCTATATAGGACAAGCCCTCAGACTGACCGAGAAGGCATCGCAATCTCAACCCAACCATCGGCCGCGGCAGCTGGCACTTACGGCTGACACACTCCTCCTGTACCACGGGCTAAAATCCCCAACGGGATTTTCCAAAGGGGGAGTAGAATCCTGGAGCTTCGGAATTAGCGTCATAGTTCTGGCAGCGTAGGGATAACCAACGATAGGAAAGGCTATCGTTCCGCCATTCGTTGGGTACGAGGGCTGTCATTCAAGTTGGAGGGAAGAGCTCTGGCTGTTTAAGCAAGTATGGCGAAAAGCTCATGATTCATTCCAAACCTATTGCAAGTTGTCGAAGGCCGCACCCACTCCCACCCTCTTCATTTTAAGATCTCTTGGTTTGATGGAGGGGCTTACAAGGGAAATCCCCAGTCACTCCTCATGAGGTCTCGCTGTACTTTGTGGGAGAACTCTTAAGAAAGGAGCCGTAAATGAACAACATAGTCCTTGTCATTCTCATTCTCTTGCTCGTGGGTGCGCTGCCGACTTGGCCGTATAGTAGCGGATGGGGCTATTACCCATCCGGCGGGCTGGGGCTGCTTCTGCTTATCGTGCTGGTCCTGGCGCTCAGTGGAAGACGAGGAGCCCTGAAAGGATAGGTGAGACAGGCCTGCCTAATGTGCCAGAGTCTGCGCAGCCGCGAACAGACCAAATTAGGATCGATTTCCTCTGGCTGTGTAAGACACTGTTTTAGCGACCTTGGCACGGGATTTCACCCCGCCGCACCACACGGACGCAGACTTGGAATTTGGCGGACTAGAAAAGGACCAAGGAGGTGAGCGTGGCGAAGACGTCTGTCCGACGTTTATCTGGCTTAATCACTAGCCGTAAATGTGTGACCTGGTCCTGCCGAACCGCCCAATCTTCATGTTCCCACGTCGTGCCGTCGGGACTAAAATTAAACTCCTGCCGCACGAGTTCTCGATACGTGACGCCGCCGTCCTTTGACGAGGCGAGCTGCACTTCTTGAGTTCGCGTCTCGTCACATTCTTCTATGTCCATGATGACGCGGTCGATCATAGCGGGCTGATAAAACGCCACAGTAACTGTCTGGTCTCCCCGCTCGGCTGCACGCCAGTGGAAGGCCCCGGGACCATAGGCTTCACCGAATACCAGGCTAATGGGATGCCCTACTGCCTCTGAACTCGCCTGCACCGTTGCGAGAGATAACACCGGGATCTTCCGAGGAGCATCGGAAGTCGAAGTGTTTAGCGGACACGTTGTCATACGAACCTCGCTGAGCACTATCACCCGTGGTAAGTCGCACGTTCAACACCAAGGCTATCCCTGCGGGGAATATTCCTCACTTAGACCAGCGCTTAGCTACCGGCTAGATTTAGCGGAGGATGTCTTCTTCACAGTCCCAGCCGGTTTGGCAAAGAGTGCCTGCTTCCTTTTGGTCACTTTGACCTCGAGCGCATCCCAATCGATGTCATGGCGTTCGGCCTTGGGTAGCATCTCGCCCTCTTCTTCCTCGACGTGATGCTTGACGAGTTCACTCAACACACAAAACTTGGCGTGAAACTTCTCATCGCTCGGCTTGAGCTTCTTCAGTTCGGCAATCAAGACGTGCACGAGATGATGTTCCTCGACCGCTTCATTCATCATGTCGGCATCGTCGATGGCTTCCCGGATGGCTGGATAAATGAGTGCCTCCTCCAGCTCGGTATGGATTTCGAGTTCGTGAATGGTCGTCAGCGCGATCGCTGTCTGCTCTCCTCCCTCAGCGGACTCAAAATCGTCGAACAGCCCCTTCACTTTTTTGTGGTCGTCCTTCAGCATTTCGACCACGGTGGGAACCGTTGCACTGCGGTTGGCCATATCTCTCTCCTTACTCTCTGTAAAAGGGGGTGCAGTCCAGTGAGCTGCGTGAGTATACGATCGTCATTTTACTAGAGTCTGGCTACTTCGCTACTGGGCGAAGCCCTTGAAGGGCACTCAATGAGACTCTCGAAAAAGACTCTCGGCGCTGGTCTGAGTGGAATGCAGGAGGCATTAAATAAACCGCCCCCGCAGAGCGAGAAAACGTAAGGATACACAGGAATCTTATTCTCGCAAGTTGTTTCGGGGTCGCGACCAGAAATGGCGTACGAAATGCGGTCACGCCTTGTTGACCCATATCTTGATCTTGTGCACCCCAGTCCACTTGATCAATGAGCCTGGGGGCTGCCGCACAAATTCGACCGATAGTGGCCAGAGCGTCAGCGATTGCAGGCGGCTGACCTCGCTATAAGAAAGCGTTTCTATAAATCGAGTTCAGACCAGAAGCGACGCAGCCTCACCTCAGCCCTCAAGCCGTCGTCGGTCCACCCCCACCGTTTCCCGAAAGTCCGGCGTCAAAGCTGAAGGTCGAAGGGGAAGGATCACGTCAGATTTTTCTGCCGCTGTGGGAGTTGACCCTGGCCCTCCCGCGCGGTGGCTATTTCCGCCTGTACGTCATGCTCAGACGAGAACGCTGGGTGGTGAATCGGAAGCGATCAATGGGCAGTGGAAATGGAGAATTTGTTGTCGACACGTTACTGGATGGTCGGCGGTTTCGCACCCTCACCGCTGTGGATAAATGGAGTTGCCGCAGTCAATTAATCGAGCCGGATTTTATTCTCACCAGGACGAAGATGGTCGGCCCTGGAGCGCGTAGGCAAACAGAATAGATACCCCAGGATGATTTCCGTCGACAACGTACTAAATCCGGAAGTCAAACCAGCCGAGCAGCCGTACCTCTCCTGCGCAGCCGTAGTCAATACAAAGTGACGGTCCCCGTTATCTCCCAATGGCGCTTTCATCTCTGACGAGGTGCTGTTGCAGGAAATAGATCTTCGGCATCCATTCCAGCCCCACCGGGCGACGCCCGGCACCTTCAGTGTCACAGACACTGGGGTGATGACGGCAGGAGGGCCCAGGGCATCACCTGTGCCATTTCGACGAGTCGTTTTGCGGAAGACTTCAAATCCGGTGATCATCAAAAAGGTCGTCCACCTCTTGCGCGCAGTCTCCGGGTGGGGGTTGGTGCCAGGCTCCTCCTGCAGGAGACTGACGAGAAGCGAATTATTGAGAGGTTCCTAGAGTCCTTGATTAGGGTTTCCCCGGGGGGTAGCCTATCTGTGTAGAGGAAAAGAGTTGGAGTGAGGGAACGATGTCCTGCTCCCCTCAACCTGCTTCTCGGCCCCACCGGCAAAACGAGCAATCTCCTGCGCTCATTGAGGATAGGTTCAGGTTCAGAAGACACGTCCGGTTTGGGAGAGTGAACGCTGTCGTCTTCCAGCATCAGAGGGAGGTGCAGCCATGGAGCCGGCGCGAAAACGCAATCAATCTCACTCCTGGAATAGCCAGTCATACGGTGAATCTGAACCGGATTTTGATTCAAACGGCCGGGAGATTCCGGAGTGGGAAATTAAATTAGGGAAGATTATCTTCTACCTGACTATCGCAATGAGTGTGTGGTTTTTCTACTGGCTGAATGGCATTCAGTGCCCTTGCCCGAACTAGGGTGAGGCGTGGCAACGACCGAGCGATAGGTGCACTTCCTGACGTATGACCCCGTCGCCCATAGCTGAGATCGCCAACATAGAAGAGGTGACTGATCCAGTATTGTGACGATATCTCCTCGATCTGGGGGCGAATGTACTCGTCATGGTGGCCTTGGTGGTCGCGGTGTACCTTGCCCGTCTGGTTTCTCCGTCTGCTCGGGCCAATGAGAATCGGGGCGGCAAGCGGATCTCGATCGTTGAGTGCATGGCACAGGGGTAAGGAGGCGAGTCGGCGGCATTCTTGGACAATCGACGGAACAGGACAGTCCGAAAAAGGACGCGCATGCAACTCCGCGAGGCGCTGGCCAGACGCTACGACGACGTGAAGGCCTGGATCAAGGTGATCACCTTCTATGAGCTGGCGGTGGGGATGAAGGGGACCTTGAGCCATCTCATCCACTACAAGCCGATTACCCTCCAGTATCCACACGAGAAGCGAATCCTGTCCGACAACTACCGGGGTATGCTGGCCTTACTGCGATATGACGATGGGACCGACAAGTGCGTGGGCTGCGATCTCTGTGAAGCGGCCTGCCCCTCGCGGGTCATCACCGTCGTGAGCGCCGAAGTGCCGGGCGAGCCGACCAAGCGCTACGCAGAAGCCTATTCCATGGATATGACGCGGTGCTTGTTTTGTGGCTTATGCGTCCAGGCCTGTCCCGTTGATGCGCTGGGAATGACGCGAGAATACGAGTGGGCGGTGTACGACAAGCGGGACTTGCTCCTCAACAAGCAACAGCTGCTGGCGATCGGGGATCGGTCGTTTCCAACAAGAGAAAAACGGATCGAGTTCCAGCACCAGAATCTGGCATTCTTCAATGTCGCTTTTCCCGGCCAACCACCCAAGGGAGGCTAGCCTTGTGCTCAAGGGGCTGATCAAGAGTGCAGTGAGAGGATAGGCTCACGGCAGAGCCGCCAACCGAACAGGTTCTTCACGATGGTGGGAGACCGCATCTCTGGCACATCTCCATCTTCCCAACGCGTCTGATTCCCCAGTCTCCGCCGCTGTTCCGCTTGCACGTTGTCGAATCGTTCGTGACGGTCATCGAAGCTGATATGTGTGGTCGATCCTCGCGCACTGGAGGGCCGAGTCCGTGCAGGCCGATTGGCGGTTTCGACGCCGCACGAAAAGGTGGTTCCTGGACGTTCGCTGAGAGAGGCCTCGCATGGTCAGGTTCGAAACAGTCATTCAGACATCTTGCTTTCGGTGTGTCCATCGAGATCCGACCGTTTCGCTCTCTGCGCGCATCGTATGGACGAATACGTTGAAGAACGTGTTGTAGATCAGAACGTCTGGAGGGCTCGATGCAATGTCTGCGCTGCCAAGGTCTTATGGTTATCAATCAGATGAATGAATTATCCAGTTCAGATGCAGTGGTGGGTTGGCGCTGCCTGTTGTGCGGTGAGCGCATTGATCCTTGTATTAAAGCCAACCGCGCGAGTCCACCTCCATCGGTCCGAAGCCGGGCTCGTGTTCCTGGGTCTCCCGCCGCCGGGTCTGGGAAGAGAAGGGTCTAGGCGCGTGGCTGCGATGTGGCGACCGGCGTGTAGGTGAGGGGAAAGAGGAAAGGGCTGGGCATGAGGGACTGGGGAACGATCTGGCCTGCAGGCCTCCTGCTGGGGACAGTGATGGTAGCCATTGCCGATGCCATACTGAGGGCAGTTTTCTTGAGCTACTAGTCATGCTGGAGGGAAGAGGTAACGAGCGTGTCAGGAGAGGGGGCGCACGTGAGGAGATGGTTGATGGGAGCTCAGTGGCGAATCGTCTTGAGCGTTCTTCTAACGCTCACCACTGTCATGTGGTCAGTGTCGGACGCCATGTCCAGCGCGATCACGATTGCCGGCAATGGTCCCGAACTGCGCGTTGTCGAACGGTTGGCTCACGCGTTTGAGCGGAGTCACTTAGGGACGGTGGTCGAGGTTCGCTGGGACCCTTCGTTCCATCCCATCGAAATGGTCAAGTCGGGCGAAGTCGATTTCGCGGTGGCGGGGCAGACCGATGCAGACCTCGTGGCCATTCCCATTGCGTGGGACGGCATCGCCGTCGTGGTGGAGTTCACGAACCCAGTGAAGGAAGTCAGCTCCCAACAGGTTGCGGCCATGTTCTCAGGTGTGGTGACTCGATGGTCGGCTCTGGGTGGGACTGATACCAACATTGTGCTCATTGATCGTCCACCGAATCAGCATATTCGCGGGACGTTCGAGTCGGTGATGGGGATTAGCGGTCACATTCCTGCTTCGGCCCAGGTCAGGCGGTCCGATCAGCGAGCGATCAGTAGTATCGCCGGCAATGCGTCGGCGGTGACCTATGCGTCGCTTGGAGTGGCCCTCGATGCGGTCACGTATGGCGTGGGCGTGGCGCTTCTGGTCATTGACGGGGTTGAGCCTGCCAAAGAGACCGTCAAAGACGGGCGGTACCGATTGCGCCGGCCTGTGCTGTTGCTGAGAAAGAAAGCGCCTGCTCCGGCGGCGGAAGCGTTCTCGGCGTTTGCACGCTCGAAAGCAGGGCAGGACATCGTCGAAGAGACGTTTGTCTCTTACGGTGAGCCGGACAAGTAGGTATCGCACTATGAGGAGGGGACCATGCACATCTGGCGTGAGATCTGGCCGGAACTTTTACTGGGATTCTACCTGGTCGCGTGGGTCGTCACGCTTATTCTGGCGCATGTGCTGTCGAGGTAAGCGTGAAGTCGAGACGGTTCGTGTTCGAGTTATGATCGATTGTTGTGTATGGAGGGAATGAGGGAACTGGCGTATTCTGATGGTCGCCCACGAGCATCAATCTCGTGGCACAGGATGTAAGGAGACGCCGTGGGAACGAAGACGGTCAGCGAGTGTACGAATCCAGGGATTCCGGTTCCGGCGTCGGATGCCTTGACCGACGTGTTGCGGGAAGGGGCGAGACGCATGCTGCGGGAGGCCGTGGAAGCGGAAGGGCAAGAGTTGCTGACCCGCCATGCACCGCTGAAAGACGGGAACAATCGTCAGCGGGTGGTGCGGAACGGCTATTTACCGGAACGGACGATCCAGACAGGGCTGGGGGACATCGCCGTCACGGCGCCCCGTGTGCGGGACCGGGAGGGAGCAATCCGGTTCTCGTCCCAGATCCTTCCGCCCTACCTGAGGCGAACCAAAAGCCTGGCCGAACTGTTGCCGTGGTTGTACCTCCGGGGGATCTCCACGGGAGACTTCGGCTCAGTGCTCACCAGTCTTCTGGGACAGGAGGCCCCAGGGTTATCTGCCGCGACGATCCAGCGACTGAAGGAGTCCTGGAAGGAAGACCACCGCCAGTGGGCGACACGTGACCTGTCGAAGACCTACGTGTATCTCTGGGCCGACGGGATCCATTTCAATGTCCGGATGGATGAAGCCAACCATTGTGTGCTGGTCGTGATCGGGGCGACCGCGGACGGGAAGAAGGAGCTCCTGGCGATCCAGGACGGCTACCGAGAAAGTGAACAGTCCTGGAAGGAGCTCCTGCTCGATCTCAAACACCGGGGACTCTCTGTGGACCCGAAACTGGCGACCGGCGATGGGGCCTTGGGGTTCTGGAAAGCCCTGCCCCAGGTTTTTGGAGGCACCCGGGGACAACGGTGTTGGGTCCACAAGACGGCCAACGTGCTGAACAAGCTGCCGAAGGCCAACCAGCTCAAGGCCAACAGCGAGCTTCACCAGATCTGGATGGCGGACACGAAACACGCCGCGCACGAGGCCCTTGATGCGTTTGTCTCCGCCTACGCGGCCAAGTATCCGAAGGCGACTGCATGCCTGGCAAAGGATCGGGACGCCCTCCTGGCCTTTTACGACTTTCCGGCCGAACACTGGGTCCACATCCGGACAACCAACCCCATCGAATCGACCTTTGCCACCGTCCGGCACCGGACGGTCAAAACACGAGGCTGCGTGTCTCGGGAGAGCATGCTGTCGATGGTCTTCAAGCTCGCCGTCGCGGCGGAGCAACGCTGGCGACGCCTGAAAGGGTCCGAGCGGGTGGGCGAGGTGCTGAGGGGCGTGGTCTTCAGGGATGGGATGAACGAGGAGGAACACGAGCGTGCCGCCTAAATCCCAGCCCCGACACACAGTACAGGGCGCAGGCCGTGGGGCGGGAGCCCTCCTCCAGTTCAAGATCACGTTGACCGGGATCCGTCCTCCGATCTGGAGGCGCGTCCTGGTGCCGGAGGGATTGTCCCTGTCCGGGTTGCACGACGTCATCCAGGAGGTGATGGGGTGGACCGACTCGCATTTACACGATTTTCATTGGCGCGGAGAACGGTGTGGTATGCCAGATCCCGACTTTGACGAGGAGCGGGTGGTCGATGAGCGCACGGTGACGCTCAAGGAGCTGGGTCTGTCCATAAAGGACAGGCTGGAATACGCGTATGACTTCGGGGATGGGTGGGAACACGTGCTGACGGTGGAACAGGTCCTGGAGGCCGGGGAGCACCAGACGCCGGTATGCCTCAAAGGCGCCCGATCCTGTCCTCCGGAAGATTGTGGAGGGGCCTGGGGGTACGAAAATCTTCTGGAGATCCTCAAGGACCCGAAACACGAGGAGTACGAGCAATGGAAGACGTGGCTCCCCGAGGACTTCGACCCCGAACAGTTTGATCTCGCGGAGGTCAACCGCGCGTTGTCGTTACGCCGGTGGAACATCTCTCCTCCCTCCAGGAAGAGACCGAGGAAGAAGGTGTGAGCGTTCCGCTCATACAATAGGGACAATCAGGAGGGGCTGTTCCCGAAGGGATTCATACACAACATTTGACATTATCT
>JAHFEW010000078.1 GCA_023248215.1 Nitrospira sp. | reverse complement strand
ACCGTGCCAGAGCGAAAAACCCGCGATTCTCAGGCCTGCGCCTCCCACTCACAGGTTCGGATAGGCCCGATCGGCTGTTCAACCAGCGTGGTTGCGCTCATCGTGAATAATGCGGGTTAGGTGTCCTGCAGCCGCTGTAAGCTGAAGAAGCTTTTCTATCCGCTGACCCAAGGCCTCAATATTGGGCGCCTGATCAAAGACAAAAACCGCTTTCAACAAGGCATGCCGCTGTTCGATGGTTAAAGCAAGGAAAGCCTTGTATGCGGGCTCATTGCTTTCGCTTTTAGATGTTTCAGCGATTCTTGTGAGTATTTCCAATGCCTTTTCTACGTCGCGTGCTCCTTCAGGGCGAAGAAGAGCGGCTGCCGAGTGAGGAGCGGATGTGCTGGTAGTTACCAAAAATAGTCGGCTCAAACTCAAATCAAACTGACCATCAAGTAGTCCTGTACACCACACCCGGAGCGTTTTCCAAATATCTGAACTAGAATCGGATAGAGAGGCTATGTGACCAAGGTGGTGCTTGAGCTGCAACAAATCCTTTGCTTGGCCCTGCCTTTCGAATGCAACATCATCAAGTTTCTCAAGAGTAATGACCGTATCTGGGTCATCTTGCAGGAATAAAAAAAGCGCGTAACGCACTTGGTATAAATATCCCAAGGCGCTGGGGATGGCGGAGAACTCGGAGGTGTGTATTGCCACGAGCTAGCAAGAAAATCTGTATCTTCAGTATCTAATGACGAATGCCCCACTCATAGATTTGCTTCAGCGCGCCAGAATCCTACTGTCTGGTCACAATACTGTCAACCTCATCACTGAGTGGATGCACGTAAGCGATTGATTGACGACAGAGATGACCGCTGGAGGGCATTCAGTCTATGGCAGTCAACGCACGCAAACAAGTGACAGATAGGGCTCTGCTTTACAGATGCGGCTCTGCCCTAGCTCTTCGGTCCCTCGATTCCGGCTGTGAGCCACGCGGCAGGACAAGGCCATGCCGCTGACCGAGCCGACAGCCTTCATCGACAAGCTGCCGTACATGTCCCACCCCACCTCCTCGCCACCTCGATAACCTTCAGGAAACGAGCTCGCGGTGGAATCCTCCTCAGCTGATCCGCACCGCACCTTCCCGCTTATTCCATGCGTCGATCCCGGCCTGCGGCCGTTTGTTGGCATGGTCGCCGATCCATCGAGCCACTTCTTCGTCGGTCGCCCCCGTGGCAACGAAGGCCTTGAACGCGTCGTATTTGATTCCGGCAAATGAGAGCCAACGTTGATCAAGCGGACAATTGGAGGAGTAGTCGCCCTCCCATCCCACGAGGACGGCCCGGCATTTATCCACGGCCCGTGCCGCCAAGGCATAGCCCCCCAGGGTTTCGCGCGGGCTGCGAGGCACTTGCTTGTCGTCCCGCAAGTCCCGGGCCAAGGTCTTCACCTTCTCAAGATTGGATTTCATAGGTGGCTCCTTCTTGAACTACCGTTCCCGATTAGCCCTGGCACCGATGCCGGTGAAACGGATGACGACTCCCAGCCTCAGTTCATTTCAAAGCCCCGCCGGGCCGTCGACTATCCAGCACGATCAAATGGTTCTCACCGCCCACCCCGAGCAACATGCAACCTACTCGGCCGTGAGCAGTTCCAGGATGTGCCCATTCGGGTCGCAAAAGTAGACGCCTCGCCCGCCGGCTCGATGGTAGATGGTCATATTCTCTCGTGCCTGCGGCTCACTTCCGTAGGGAAGGCCTTCGGCTTGGACACGGCTGAAGATGGCATCAAACTCCGCCTCGCTTACTTTGAATGCATAGTGATGGATCTCAAACTGGTCGAGATCGTCGTGGAAGTCGAGTGTGAGCGTCTCATTGACGCGCACAGGCGCAAAATAGCCCACCGCACGTTCGTCAAAGCTCAACCCAAATAGCTTCGCAAAAAATTTGGCAGAGGCGACCTTGTTTCCAGCCGGCACGATGGTGTGATTCAGTTCAATCGTCATGACCGGTCCTCCTCTCCCTTGACGCAGCGGCTCGCATCGTTCCTCACGCGAAGAATCCTTATCGTCTCTCGCCTGATCCCAGCACCTCTTGCATCACGATTGCCAAATCGCGCAAGGCTTGTCCCCCGTCACCTGAATATGCGGATCCGTGCATGAGGGCCAACCGTTTCGGGCGCAGCTCTGCTAATCCCTCCAGAATGGGTCTGGTCAACGCGGTGTAGGGATACGCATCGGCAAAGGGGCCTTGCTGTCCTTGGACTAATGACTCCCTCGCGCGATCGAGGATGTCTGACTCTGTGATGGGCTCCACGTCCCCTTCATGAGTAAACAAGTCCGAGCACAGCAAGGTGCGCGTGACCTCCTCAAACAACAGACTCGCTTCCCAGTTATGGGGCACATGCGGCGTGCGGCGGAATCGGAAGCGGTACCGGCCGGTCTTGAGTATGTCGTCGTGCGCGAGCACGCGCGCCGGACGAAGGGCGGCGTCGTTCACGCTGACCAGCGCTCCCACCAGGCCGCATACCGGCTCTGCCCCTGGTGCGAGGGTCAGCCATTCATTCAATGCGCCACATTCGTCGGCTTCGTAATGGCTGAACGAGATCCATCGAATCGTCGAGGGATCGATCACTCGCGCGACCCCGTCCCGTACAAGCGGGAACATCTGTTTCATGCCGGTGTGGAACAGCAACGGTTCCTCGTCCTTGATCAGGAAGTGATTGAACCGGAGGTTGAACTCCGGCACATAGATCGAGATCACATAATGATCTGGCTCAATCTCCGTCACTCTCGCTTTGTTCGTCATCGCGCCTCCTGTTCTTTGCACGGTCGCTTGAGAAAAGAATCCCGGCACATTTTGTACTCCTTGTATCCGCGATGAAGGGGAATGTCTCACCTCCACCACCGATGCGCGTCACTGTGTCTGCGCACGGCGGGACAAGGACACGATATAAGCTGCCGAACGCGCGGCGATCATCGGATCGGCTGCCTCGATACCGGGAACTAGTGCTCCCGGCATGAAGAGTAACTTCTTTTCTGCTGTTTGACTGTCTGCCACAGCTTTGGTGATGGTGATCGTGCCCAATTCAACCTTCTTGCGAGTATCCGGCCATGCGACCGAGGGATCGTCGATCTTGTCGCCTTGCTCTGCCACTTGCAGGAGCAATTTGAACTTGATCGGACCACGACGAATCCGGTCGCGGATCTCATTGGTCAGATAGTCGGGTCCCATCGCTGAGAGCTGCTCCTTGGTGAGAAATTGCTCGCTAGCAATGGGCTGGAGCTGATAACGACCGACCGTCGCAGCGCCGCTCATGTTCGTGAACTTGAACGCGTTCACGCCGAAATAGGCCAGGGTGGCGTAACTCCTTGGAGCCGGCTTGGACGCCTCCCAAAAAGACTTCGCGGCCGGGTGACTGTTCAAGAATGTGTCGAGTGCCGTTGGTTGGGGATCTCCGGGTTTGGTCGCACCAATTGCGAGAAAAAGATCTCTGAGTTCTACGGCTGTGGCGACGGGGAAGCCGTTGAACGAATTGGCCACAATGTCAGTCTTCGACCCGCCCGGGAGATGAAATTTCAAGGCCATGCCGCGAGGGCTTGCACCTGGGTCGGTGTCGGAAATGGCCGGAACTCCCGTCGAGGCGGAGAACCGAATGGTCATTGGCACAGGAGTTTTTCTCTTTTGAAAGTGCGTGGCCTTGCTCAACAAGGAGGCTGACGCGCTCGGCGTGAACGTTCCTTCCAACAGGACGCCCTTCGCGTGGGTAGCGCGCGCCCCAGGATGGACACCGAACACCGCAATGAACGCATTGACGATCTGCTCCGGCACGGATGCCTGACTGGCAGGGGCCTCTTGAGCGACTCCGAAAGTCGGATCGACCAGGGATAGGCCTATCGGTATTGCTGTTAAACATTTCCACATTGGTTTCCCTTCTCTAAAGTCGTAAAAAGCAGCTATTCAGCTGGCGTCTCGTAAGCGCTCAGGGCAGCTTGATCAGATTCAGAGTTGGGAGCGGCCCGCCCGGGAACTGCTGCATCCTTCCTCCGGCCACGAGATCACCCAGATCGATGGGGGCGAAGCCCGCTTTGTCGAGGATGCGGCTAACCGTTGCTTTAGACTTGGCATCGTTGTCCGACATGAAGATGACCGGGCGGCGCCAGCGACGTGCGGATCTGCGGCCAATACCCCCATCAGCCGACCCGCACCGGCGGTCAGACGAAATAATTGTCATGGCAGCGGCAAAGCTCCATCCACTCCTCGTCGCTGAACTGACGTCCGGCGGCTTTCTCCGCAATCGCCTCGAAATAGGCCTCGCGCGGAGCGCCGGGAGCGAAGAGCAGCAGCATTGACCCAGGCTCATCGGACTCATTATGGAAGCCGTGTATGCCTCCTTCGGGGACATACAGAAAATCGCCTGCCTTCGCATCGATCCACCGCTCTCCGTTGAAGAGCCGCAAGGTGCCGGACAGAATGAAGAACGACTCCGACATCGTTCGATGAAAATGTGCGTTCGGCCCTCGCGTATGCGGCATCGCATTCCACCGGTACAGGCCGAACTGTCCGTGGGTGGAGGCGCCGGTAGCCAGGTATTGCATTGCCGTGTCTTGGCCGATCGTCACATCGGGCGCCTGGTTCGCCGGACGAAACGTCGCGCTGATCTCGCCTATATCGCCCAGATAACGTGGATCGGGGTACGACATCCGCGCCTCCTCCTTTCAATCTGGCATTAATTCTCGGCTTGGACAAGGCCCTGTCGCAGTCTTTCGAGCCATCCACGGATTTTCAGGACCTGCCACAGAATTGCACAGGTGACGAGGAGATACATTGTCGCAGAATTACACAACGAGTCCCACCGCGCACCCTCAGATCCGGCGTGGCAACACTCCAAGTCGAATTTGACCGATCATCGCCCTCACATCACGACGCCCCCGCTGGCGTGGACCGTTTGTCCCGTCAACCATCGACTCTCTTCGCTGACGACGAATGCCACGACGTCGGCAATGTCCTTCGGCGTCCCGAGCCGTTTGAACGGAGAGGCCTCTTCACCCATCTGACGAAACGTGGGATCCGCGGGAAGCATGGCCGTATTCGTATATCCAGGAGAAACCGTATTTACCGTCACACCCTTGGGCGATAGTTCGTGCGCGAGCCCCTTCGTAAATTGTTCGAGCGCGCCCTTGCTGCCGAGATAGGCCGTGGCGCCCGGAAATCCCATCTCAGTGCCACCTGTTGAAATGTTCACGATGCGTCCACCTACGTTGATGACTTTTGCAGCTTCCTGTAGCGCGAAGTAAGGACCTTTGGCATTGATCGCAAACATGCGGTCAAACTCATCCTCGGTCGTCTCAACCAAAGGCTTATACATAAATATCCCGGCATTGTTCACCAGAATGTCCAGCCGGCCGAATTGGCTAATCGTGTTCGTGATCAGTCGACGAACGTCGGAAATCTTGCCCATGTCAGCTTGGATTGCGACGGCCTTGCCTCCGCCAGTTTCAATGCCGGCGACCACGGCTTTGGCCTTTTCCACACTCTTTCCATAGTTCACCACCACCATGGCTCCGTCTCGAGCCAATCGTTCGGCGATCGCACGCCCGATTCCGTCCGATGCTCCGGTGACGATGGCAATTTTTCCGCTCAGAGAATTCATGATGACGCGCTCCCTTCCTTGGATGGAATCTTTTAGAACACCAAGCCGATCTCGGGCGACTTGGCTGGCTCCTGAATGACGTGCTGCTTGCTCGCGCCGTTCGATACGGGCGGGAAGAGGGGATGCTGTTGCCCCTTGTCGATCAAGAGAACGACCAGAACTTTCAAAATCTTCGTCCGGCTGGTGTTCTTCAACAAGTGGTTGGGTGCCGAGCCAAGCGTCGCGACCGTGCCTGGCTTCAGAGTGACCGATGGCCGCCCCTCCAGGTCCAGTCGACCGGCGCCTTCAAGGACATACACCAGCTCATCTGCCGGATTGAAATGCCAAGATTGAGTGGCACCAGGCTGCAGTTCAACGGTAATGACATTCCAATCCTTCCCCTCTACTCCTGCGATATGGCTTTTCCATAGAGTGGCGGCGTGAGGTTCACTCATCTTGGCTTGCACGTCCTGGCCGATGCCAGGCACGAACGCCGAAACTCCTATCCACATCATCACGAAAAATAAAATCTTTGCTCTCATGAATGCCTCCTCCTACCAATATCAATTCATCCCGATTGTGGCACCACGTTGACGGTTTTGCAGAATAACGGGATCGACCACCTCTCCACACTGCACACAACGGTGGGCCGGGAGATCGATCAACTGCTCCCTCACCATGAGCCCTCCACAGCGTGCACAATGCGTGATGCTGTCATGAGATCTCGGCCACATCGAAGAGGCCTCTGTTGGGTCTTTCGCAGTTCCCATTGTCGTAGCCATCGCAGGTCTCCTTTCCTCGATACGCCCCTATGTCCCATCTACGCTTACGGTTGACGGGATAGTCACCGGTGAACAGCTGGGTTAGCACCCGGCCGGCGAAGCCTGACCGGAACAGGCCTCAGTCCGGCTCCCCTCTGCCCCCAGTCCCACAGAACGAGGGCCACGAGGAGTGCAGCTGGGAAAAAGTAAGATCCGAGTACAAGTATCCAGGACATCACATCACGTCCTTTCTTGCGATCTCGCGGGATTGGTTATCATCTGCTGTGTTCGCTGCGCTATTCCGAAGCTACGCATACCCCGTTCCAGCCACGGTGGATGAGTCTGAACGCGCTGCAAGTGGCCGATGACAGAGGCGTTCTGCTCCGAAGCTCCTGGCAGCGGCTGAAGATGTGACAGGCGATGACGAGGTGTGACGAGCCGACAGAGCGGCACAGTGCCGAAAACTCGGCGCTCTCCCCGCCGAGATGACCGAGCTACACCGCATGAAAGAAAGAAGTGCGCCGAGATTAATCCAGCGTCTGGCGGTACCGCTTCACACCGATGGTCAGCGCAATCGCGGCAAATAATGCGATTTGCCATAGCTGCAGGATCACGTCGTCGAAGCCGTTCCCCTTGAGGAGGATGCCACGGACGATCCTGAGGAAGTGAGTAAGCGGGAGAACCTCCCCGATCGTTTGTGCCCAGCTCGGCATGCCCCGAAATGGGAACATGAACCCGGACAATAGAATCGATGGCAAAAAGAAAAAGAAGGACATCTGCATCGCCTGCAGCTGGTTCTGAGCCACGGTTGAAAAGGTGATTCCCATCGCAAGGTTTGCGGTGATGAACACGAGGGCGACCAGGAGGAGCAAGCCGAGACTTCCGAGCATGGGCACGTGAAACAAGACATGCGAAGCCACCAGGATGAGTCCCATCTGGACATAGCCCACCAAGATGTAGGGAATAATCTTCCCGAGCATCACCTCGAAGGGACGCGTCGGCATGGACAGCAGGTTTTCCATGGTGCCGCGTTCGCGTTCACGAGTGATGGCCAGGCCGGTAATCATGACCATGGTCATCGTCAGCACCACACCCATCAAGCCGGGCACGATGTTGTATTGGGTGATCGCTTCCGGATTGTATTTCGCATGGATGCGCAGGTCGACGGGGCCGTCGGTGCCGGCCAGAGAGGCGAACGGACCCTTCAAATCGTGCTGCAAAGCGGTGTTGATGGTCGTGCGCAACGAGCCGATCGCATTGCTGGTGGCGGAAGGATCGGTGGCGTCGGCTTCGACGAGCACGACCGGGCGATCGCCGCGCAACAGATCGCGCGTAAAATTCTCGGGAATATTGATGACAAATTGGACTTCCCCGCGGGCGACCACGTCGCGCGCTTCGGATTCACTCCTCACCTGACGGACGAAGGTGAAGTACCCGCTGTTCTGAATCGCACTCAGCAGGGTACGCCCCTGCGGGCCGTAGTCGGCTAACAGCACGGCAGCGGGCAGCTGCTTCGGATCTGAGTTGATGGCGAATCCGAAGAGGATGAGTTGCATGAGCGGGACCCCGATCATCATGCCGAAGGTCAGACGGTCCCGTCTCATCTGGACGAACTCCTTCACGACCACCGCCCAGAATCTGGACCATGAGAATACCTGATGCCGCGTCATGACGAGAAATTGTCCGCAGAACGTTCCATCAGATGAATGAACACATCTTCGAGGCTGGAACCGATCCTGGTCCATTCATAGGGTGTGGCGCGGAACGGAGCGATCGCCCGTTCGAGCGCAGCCGCGTCGTCTCCACTCACGTGCAACATGCTGCCGAATGCCACGGCCTGCTTCACACCGGGGCGGCTGCGGAGTTGCTCCGCGAGAGGATGCAGATCGGGTCCGACGACCGACCACGTCGTCAAACCGGCATCGGCGATGACGTCCGGCACAGTACCGTGGGCGAGGAGTTTGCCATAGGCGATATAGGCCAGCCGGTGGCACCGCTCGGCCTCATCCATATAGTGCGTCGTGATGAGAAACGTGAGGCCCTCTGCGGCCAGATCGTGGATGTGTTCCCAAAAATCTCGGCGAGCTTTCGGATCCACTCCGGCCGTAGGTTCATCGAGCAGCAACAATTTCGGCTGATGAATGAGGCAGGCTGCCAGCGCGAGCCGCTGCTTCCACCCGCCGGACAGTTCGCCGGCCAACTGCCCCTGTCTGCCGCCAAGACCGAGCCGTTCGATGCTGTTCCGGACGGCCGCATGGCGGTTGGGCACCGAAAAAATGCGGGCGACAAAATCGAGATTTTCGGCAATGCTCAGGTCTTCGTAAAAGCTGAACCGCTGGGTCATATAGCCGACCTCGAGCTTAATCGCCTCACTCGCAGTGATCACGTCATGCCCGAGACAGGTGCCGCTTCCCTCGTCGGGACGGAGCAACCCGCACAGCATTCTGATAAACGTGGTCTTCCCGCTGCCGTTCGGGCCGAGAAACCCGTAAATTTCACCTCTGCGAACCTGCAGTTCGATACGATCGACCACGGTCCGTTCACCGAACCGCTTGGTCATCCCACGCACATCGATCGCCAGATCAGTTTGGCCGTGATCGTTCGTCATCGATCAGAACCGAATTCCACGTCTACCGGCTGCCCTGGATGCAGGCTGGCCGCAATGTCGGGGGCAAATACTGTTTCGACCATGAAGACCAGCTTCGTGCGACTCTCCTGACTGTAAATCACGGGAGGCGTGTATTCAGCCTTGGGCGAAATGTAACTCACCGTGCCGACGAACGGTTCGCGAACACCGTCGACCGAGACACGGACAGGGTGGCCGGGATGAATCCTGCCGATCAGAGTCTCGGGGACAAACGTGCGCACTTTGATGTTGTGCGGGGGCAGCAACGCCACGACGGGCCGGCCGGCCGCGACCCATTCCCCCTCGCGATACAGCGTGTCGAACACCAACCCCGCTTTGGGAGCCTTCTGGCGCTTTTGCGACAACTCCCAGTCCGCCTTGGCCAGCGCGGCCTCCCGTGCCCGAACTTCCGCTCCAGCCGCAATGACCTGATCGCTTCGAGAACCCAACTGCGCCGTTCGCAGTTCGGCTTCAAGCTCTGCCACCCGTTGACGGGTCTGGTCGCGCGTGGAACGCGCCCGGTCAAAATCGAGTTCCACCGTGGCGCCGGGGACACCCATCAACCCTTCCTGCCTCGTGAATTCCCGTTCTGAGAGCTTGAACGCCGCTCGTACCTGCTTGAGCTGCGCCTGAATGGCTTCAATCTCCGATGGACGTTTGCCTTTTTTTACGTCTTCCCATGTGGCCCGCGCTTGCGCCAGCCTTCGTTCCGCTTCGTCCCTGACCGACTTTTCCGATGTACTGTCCAGCCAGAACAAGGGGTCGCCCGCTTTGACCTGCGCCCCGCGCTGCACTTGGAGCGACTCCAGCGCGCCCGCGAACGGCGAGGCGACATACACGAACTCGCCTTCCACATACCCTTGCATGCGATCGCGATCCTGGTTGGTGCAGCTCGCCAGAATCCATAGCAACCAGCATGCACTGCCAAGGCATGCCTTCACACATCCACGCGTTCCCAACAAGGCGTTCATCGTTTTTCTCTCACACTATCGGTGATCACACCTTCCAGGATCACCGTCACGATAGCGGAATAGCCGCTCTTCGGAGTGAGGCCCAACTCCAGGATTTTGGGTGGATTCATAATGGCCTGTACGGCACTCAGCAGAATCTCCATGATCAAGTCGGTCGGAATGTCCTTGCGGATGATCCCGGCCTTCCGGCCTTCACCGAGCAACTTTCCGAAATGGCGCTGAATGACATCCCGCCGCCGGACCTCCACCATTTTGAATGTCTCCGGCGACTCACGCTGCATATCGCGTACGAAGGGCGGCTTGATCTCGTCGGTGTGCTGTTGCATACAGGCCAGGAGTTGGCGTAGTGACGCCAGCACATCCGACGAACAGGTGGACGTAATGCCGTTGAGATCCTCCTCCACCTGGCGGAATTTATCCACGAGCACGGCTTCCAGAAGAGCCGCCTTGCTTGGAAAAGAGGCATATAACGTTTTCTTGCTCATCCCGAGTTCTCGCGCCAAATCGTCCATCGTGACGTGGCGGAACCCATGGCTCAGGAAATGTTGCCTCGCGGTGGCAACGATCCGTTCGGCCGTGGAAGGGCCGATTGTCGGCAACGGCATGGTGCGAGGACGCATAGATGCTCTCACGGATACTTTGGAAACTGTAATAGTACTACTAGTTTCCCGCCGGCTCCGTCAAGCGCCCCGTTCCACAGAGGCTCTGGCCAAGCGGCTCATGGGCCTGCGTGAACCAGGATCCGTGTGAAAGTCTGCTCGGATGTGCGCCGGTCAGGATCACGACGTAAGGAGGGCGATCGCTCGTCGGTCGGCAGGGCCGACGCAACGAGGCTACGATGGACGAACGATGCTGAGCTTCTGCATTCTCGATTGGAGAGTGGTTCGCTTCATCCCGAGCTGGGCGGCTGCGCCGTGAGGCCCGCCGATGATCCAATTGGCTGCCTGAAGGGCCCGCACGATATGGGCGCGCTCAGCGGCTTCCAGCGTACTCACGGAGTGGGTGTCCAGGCTCGCCTTGGGCGCAAGCTTTTCCAGCGCCAGCTGCAGCTCTCCGCCCTGCGAGAGAATAGTGGCTCGCTCGATCACATTCTCCAATTCGCGAACGTTGCCGGGCCAGTCGTACTGCGCGAGTGCCGCCATCCCCTCCGTAGAGATCGAATCGATGGTCTTCTTCATCCGCCGGGCAAACTTCTGGGCAAAATATCGAACCAAGGACGGAATGTCTTCGCGACGGTCGCGGAGAGCGGGAATGGTCAGTGGGAACACATTGAGCCGATAATACAAATCGCTTCGAAATTCTTTCTCGGCCACCATGTGCACGAGGTCGCGGTTCGTGGCCGCCAGCAGACGAATATTCACCTTGATCGTTCGCGTGCCTCCCAATCGCTCGAACTCCTGTTCCTGCAACACGCGCAACAATTTGGACTGCAACTCCAAGGGAATATCGCCGACCTCGTCCAGGAACAGCGTCCCTCCATCGGCGAGTTCGAAACGGCCGACCTTTTGCGCGATGGCTCCGGTGAAGGCACCGCGCTCGTGGCCGAACAATTCGCTTTCGAGCAGGCCGGTCGGAATCGCCGCGCAGTTCAGTTTGACCAGCGTCCGTTCCCGGCGGCTGCTGCGGTCATGGATGGCGCGCGCCAGCAACTCCTTTCCCGTTCCGGTTTCACCGAGAATCAAGACGGTTGAATCGGTCGGCGCCACGATCTCGACCTGTTTCAAGACCCGCTTGAGCGCGGCGCTGCTTCCGACGATGTCCTCGAAATCGTATTCGGTTTTGATCTCTTCTTCGAGATACAACTTTTCCTTGCTGAGCTTTTCCTTGAGATCCGCGATTTCTCGATACGCCAGTCCGTTCTCCACCGCAATCGCGATCTGTTGTGCGACCTGGGTCAAGAGCTCCACGTCTTCCTGAGTGAATATGTTGTCGCCGCACCGCCCCACATTCAATGCGCCCAGGGCGCGGTCGTAGGACAGGAGCGGAACAGCGCATAAGGCTTTCACCCCGTCGGCCAGCAGGTGTTGCGCCACCGGCGATTCGAGACACAGGCGCTCCAGATCCCGCTCACTGAATATCGCCGGCTTCCTGGTGGTAATCGCAATTCCTGCGGGGGTTTTGCAATCCGACTCAACCTGGCCTTCCTCGATGAAGGACTCGTTCTTCGTAAAATGCAGCACATGGACTCGGTACCGGCGAGTCTCCTGGTCATACAGCACCAGACTCGAGCCGTCGTGTTGAATGACTTTGCGTAAACAGTCGCTGACGGCGGTGAACACAGCACTCAAATCCAAATGAGAGACCACGGCATTATTGACCTCCAGCAGCATCCGCTGGCGGTCGCGCTCATGGGCCAGCTGCTCTTGGGCCGCCAGCGCGGTCTCGGCATTCAGCGCATTGTCCACGGCCACGGCCACCTGCTTCGCCACCTGACGCATGAAGTCGAGCTCGGCCGTTTGATAGGTTTTCGGCTGCAGACTCCCGAATCCCATGGCGCCGAGGCGGCGTTGCGCCGTCGTGAGAGGCACGACGCAGAAAGACTGCACGCCGTTTTCGCGCAGCATCGACATCAATGCCGGAAAGCGAGGCTCCTGCGCAATGTCGTTCACAATTAAGGGCTCCTGCGTTGTCCACACCAATCCTCCGGGAGATTCACTGACGGGCGTTTCGAGACCAGGGCTGATTGTGGCGGGCTCCGACGTCACCAGGAAACACAAGCGCATGACGTCGCGGACAGGATCATGCAGGACCACGTTGATGTAATCGAATGGGACGATGTGTGGGAGCCGTTGAGCCAGATCGCGCAGTAATTCGTCCAGGTCGCGGTGCGAGGCGATGGACTCGGACACTTCCAGGAGCAGGCGTAACCGGTCGCGATCGCGAGTGAGGTCTTGATGATGGAGCACATTGTCCACCGCCACCGCGACTTGCTTGCCGACCTGTTGGAGGAATTCCACGTCCATGTCCCCATAGGCGCCCTGCCGCAAACTCGCGAACCCCATGGCTCCCAGACGGCGGAGCGCCGTGGTCAGGGGCACGATGCACAGGGACCTAATCCCGTCCTCCTGCATCCGTGCCGTGACCTCCGGCCAACGGCGTTCTTCGTTCAACTCCTGAATAATGAGCGGCTGTTGTGTCTGCCATACGAATCCAGTGGGTGTCTCCTCCACCGGCTCCTCATGCCCACCGATGATCTCCGCCGGAACATTGGCCTGCAGTGTATGGAGTCGCATCTGATTGCGCTCGGGATCGTGTAGCGAGAGGGCCACAAAATTCACCTGGACAACCTGGGGTAGGCGCTGAGCGAGATCTCGAAACAGGTCATGCAGATCCCGGTGCGCAACGATGGCTTTCGACACTTCGAGCAAGGCGCGGTGCCGGACCATTTCAGGCTCAGGAGTCTGAATGTTCTGGTTATCGTTCATCATGGTGCGGATTCAATCAGAGATCTGTGACCTCGGGCATTACAATTGGGATTGTCAGGTGATCGTCCATGCGGCAACCCATCTTTCACCTGCAAGCTCACCACACAGTGCCATAGGATCGCAAGGTGGCTCAAGACCCCAGCAGCAAGACCGCCGGCGCCGAGAACGACAGCCTCACTACCCCGTACATAGCCACAACCGTTGAGACGAGACAGCGCGGGAGGGCAATGGGGTCAGGATGTACGCGACGCCGCGAGCAGCCTGTGCGGATCGACGGTCAGCAGGTCACCGATGCGCGCTATGGACAGATCGGCGGCGGGAAACGTTCGCAGAGCCTCAGGCTCCCTGGCATAGTGTCCCTGGCGAGGAAACACCGTGGTGACGCGAGAGCCCCAGCGCGCCTTCACCGCAGTGAGAATCCGTAACTTGTCGTCCACGAGGACGTAGTGATCGGCGGGGTAGCGTCGTTCGACGTCGTCCAGTTCTTGCTCTTTGTGAATATAGATGAGGACATTCCCATCGACGGCTCCAAGCAAGCCCGAGCAATCAATCTTCCGCGGCTGGAATACCACATCACCATCGGACAGAATCACAGCCTTGCCCCATGGCCTGACATGGCGCACCACCTCCAGCGCCTGCGGAAACAGCCGCTCAGCGAACGGGTAGTTCACCAAAAACCGAGAGACCGTCAAGAGGTGCGGATCGCGCGGATGCTCCAAGCGATACCGTTGCAGCGCGCCTAGATAGTCTACGTAGCCCAATTCATGGCGCAGCTGTTCGAGAATATCCCAATACAGTTGTCCTCGCTCGGGACCGACCTCCTTTTCCAAATGCTGCCGGAGATCAGCCGTGACGCGATCGTTGTCCAGCAGGGTGTTATCGACATCGAACAGCACCACCATTGCAGAAGACGACATCACCTGCCTCCTAACGCTTGCCGCTCCACTTCCAGTTCCGGATCTCCGGCATGTCCTCCCCATGCTGTGCAATATACTGTTTGTGCTGAATGCGTTTATCGCGCATGTCCTGCTTGAGATAGGCGGCGCGCGCCCCGAGCTGCGGCACACGATCCACGACATCGGCGACGAGATGGAAACGATCCAGATCGTTCAACACCACCATGTCGAACGGCGTGGTGGTCGTGCCTTCTTCCTTATAGCCGCGCGCATGCAGGTTGTGATGGTTCGTCCGCCGATACGTCAATCGATGAATCAGCCACGGATACCCATGGAAGGCGAAGATGATGGGCTTGTCGGTCGTGAACAGGGCATCGAAGTCCTTGTCGGACAATCCATGCGGATGTTCACTAGTTGGTTGCAGCTTCATCAGATCGACGATGTTGACGACGCGCACTTTTAGATTGGGCATGGCGTTGCGTAGAATCTCCACCGCTGCCAGGGTTTCCATCGTGGGCACATCGCCGCAACAGGCCATCACAACGTCGGGGTCGCTGCCGCGGTCGTTGCTCGCCCATTCCCAGATGCCGATCCCCGCCGTGCAGTGTTTGATGGCGGAGTCCATGTCCAGCCATTGAGGCGCCGGCTGTTTGCCTGCCACGACCACGTTCACGCAATGGCGGCTGCGCAGACAATGGTCGGTGACGAACAGGAGCGTATTCGCATCGGGAGGCAGATACACCCTGATGACTTCGGCCTTCTTATTGACGACATGGTCGATGAATCCCGGGTCTTGATGACTGAACCCATTGTGGTCCTGCCGCCACACGTGCGACGTCAGCAGATAATTGAGCGAGGCGATCGGCCGCCGCCAGGAAATCTCGCGCGTCGTCTTCAACCACTTCGCATGCTGATTGAACATGGAGTCGATGATGTGAATGAACGCTTCATAACAATTGAAGAAGCCGTGCCGTCCGGTCAGAAGGTACCCTTCGAACCAGCCCTGGCAGAGGTGTTCGCTCAGCACCTCCATCACGCGCCCGTCCGGCGCCACATGTTCGTCGGTGTCAAGAATCTGCTCCGTGGAACAGCGAGCGGTCACTTCAAACGCTGCCGTCCAGCGGTTCGACGCCGTCTCATCCGGCCCGAAGAGACGGAAGTTGGCCGGATTCATTTTCAGCACATCGCGCAGGAAAAGCCCCTGCACCCTGGTCGCTTCGGCGTCATCGGCGCCGGGCTTCATCACCGGCACCGCATACTGCCGAAAGTCCGGCATGTGGAGATCACGGAGGATGCCGCCGCCGTTCGCACAGGGAATGGCACCCATGCACCGCTCACCCGTCGGTGCCAGCGCGGCCAACTCGGGCACCAACTTCCCCGATTCATCGAACAACTCCTCTGGCTTGTAACTTTTCATCCATTGCTCCAACAGCAGCACATGCTCGTGCCGATCCATGTCTCCCATCGGCACTTGGTGGGAACGGAAGCTGTTCTCCGTCGGCTTGCCGTCCACTTCCTTCGGTCCGGTCCAGCCCTTCGGCGTCCGCAAGACGATCATGGGCCAGCGCGGCCGGCCGGTAAAGCCATTCGAGCGAGCCTCCTGCTGCATGCGCCGGATCGTGACGACGATCTCTTCCAGCGTAGAGGCCATCAGTTGGTGCATCACCGCAGGATCGTCGCCTTCGACGAAGTAGGGCTGATAGCCATACCCGACCAGCAGTGATTCGAGCTCGTCCGGCGGCATACGCGCCAACACAGTGGGGCCGGCGATTTTATATCCATTCAGATGCAGAATCGGCAACACGGCTCCGTCCCGCACGGGATTCAGAAACTTGTTTCCGTGCCAACTCGCCGCGAGCGGCCCCGTTTCCGCCTCCCCGTCGCCGATCACACAGGCCACGAGCAGGTCGGGATGGTCGAAAGCAGCACCGTACGCGTGGGCGAGCGAATAGCCCAGCTCGCCACCCTCGTGAATGGACCCGGGCGTTTCCGGCGCAACGTGGCTCGGAATACCGCCAGGGAAGGAAAATTGCTTGAACAGCCGCTTCATGCCCTCTTCATCTTGGGAGATGTTCGGGTAGACCTCGCTGTAGGTCCCTTCGAGATAGACATTCGCGACGAGGGCGGGACCGCCGTGTCCGGGACCCGTGACGTAGAGCACCGTAAGATCCTGCTCTTTGATGATGCGGTTGAGGTGGACATAGATAAAATTCAGCCCCGGCGTCGTCCCCCAATGACCAAGCAGGCGTGGCTTGATATGGTCCCGCTCCAGGGGCTGTTTAAGCAGTGGGTTGTCGAACAGATAAATCTGTCCGACGGATAAATAATTCGCCGCCCGCCAATACGCATCGATCTTGTGAACCATCTCCTGGCTCAGGGGCTGATTCACCGGCGTCTTCGTCTCCGTCATGGGGTTCCTCATTCAGGTTCGGATGGTTCGTGACGCATCGCCCGCAACAGGCAAGGACGAGGCTCCGTCTTGGTCAGCAGACTGCACCCAACGCCAGCAGCCGGCAGACCGATTGCGCAATCTGACTCTCTTCATCGGTGCGGATGACTCGCACCGTCACCCGGCTCTCCGGACTGGAAACCACTGCGGCACCCGCATCGTTGCGAGACCGATCCAGCCGGAGGCCAAGAAACTCCAGGCCCTCACACATGCGGGCCCGCACGACGGCAGCATGTTCGCCGATTCCGCCGCTGAACACGAGCGTCTCCAGCCCGCCCAGTGCCGCCGCGTAGGCGCCGATCCATTTTTTCCCCTGGTAGCAGAACAACGCCACGGCCTCGGCGGCACGCACATCGCGGCCCTCCTGCTCCAGCAGGTCCCGCATATCCGGACTGATCTCCGACAGTCCCAGCAAGCCGGAGCGGGCATTCACCATGTCGTGAAACTGTTCCATCGTCATGCCCTCGGTTCTGGATAAATAGGAGACGAGACCAGGGTCCAGATCACCGGACCTGGTGCTCATCGGCAAGCCGGAGGCGGGGGTGAACCCCATCGTCGTATCGATGCTGCTTCCGTCTCGTACCGCGGCCATACTGGCCCCGTTTCCCAAATGCGCGATGATCACTCTGCCGCGAGCGACCTCAGAACCAGCCAGCCGTTCCAGCTCCTCCATCAGATACGCATAGGACAGACCATGAAACCCGTAGCGCCTCACCCCAAGTTTTTCATATCGGCGCGGGATGGCGAGGACGCGCGCAACCCGCGGCAAATGTTGATGGAATCCCGTATCGAAACAGGCCACTTGAGGCACGTGCTGATAATGTTTGCCGAAGGCTTCGATCAGGGTGATTTCTGCCGGCAGATGTTCCGGATCGTAGGGGCTGAGCCGGTGCAACTCCTCCATCACCTCCGACGACACCACGAGAGGATCCGCATAGCGGCTTCCGCCATGCACGACGCGATGGCCGATCGCCTGTATCTCCAACCTCTTGCCGCTCTGTGCCAGTTGATCGAGCAGCACTTGGACGGACGCGGCATGGTCAGCCACTTGAATAGTCCGTCGGTCAGTCCGTCCGGCCGCAACATCGGTGACGGTGAGAATTCCATCTCGAAGCCCGATCCGCTCGAGTTTGCCCGCAGCCAGCCGGACCGGCGGAGAACCAGCCCGAAATAGGGCCCACTTCACGCTGGACGATCCGGCGTTCAACGTAAGGACCGCGGCGACATCATTGTTTGTACCGGTCATAGGTGTTCTGCCTATGCCTTCAACATAAAGCGACCGCAAGGGTAGCGCAACCGTAAAAATCCAGGGCTTGGATCGGCTGTTCAAAGAAGTTGTCGCTCTAGCATTTAATGAGAAAATCCCAGCTTTGACAGCCGCCTGTCCATCGGTATAGTAAAGGATATATGACTCCACCGGTCCTACTTTCCATGCTGTTTACCTTGTGTTGGCCTGTGGCAGGGATCGCTGCCACGGAAAGCTCCGCAGAAATCATGCTCCTCGGCGGCACCGTGATTTCCATCGATCAGGACTCATCGTCCGTCACGCTCCGCATGCCGAGCGGGGAATCGCGCATCTTTGCGACGGTCGACCGACGATTGCTGCGGGACATCAGCATCGGCGACCATGTGACCTACGAGCTGAATGAAGCGGGGAAAATTATCAGGCTGGTCAAACTGCCCACGGATCCGGCCAACTGAATTCACCTTCCGACTCCGCTACTCCTGGAGTAATGGATCCGCCGCCTGTGTTCCTCCTCTCTGTCATTCCTCTCCGGAAAGTAGACTACGCCTTACACCATAGCAACGGACAAATGAGACAACCGATCCCATTGAAACAAACAACGACAACCAGACTGGAGGCCGGATGAAACCCTGTGGACGACATGCCTTTACCGTTTTTGTCATGACTATTGCCGCGCTCGCCATGTGCCTCCCCCTGGGTGTGAACGCGAGCGAGACCGCCCTCGAACCGGCCATGCGTCAGTCTATGGAGCAACTCATCGAGCAGTACATCAAGGCCCACCCGGAGGTGATCGAACAATCGCTGCAGGCCCTCGAAGCCAAACGGGAGGCGGATGAACACGCGCGCCAGAAAGTGGCGCTGTCCAAGCACCAGCAGGAATTGCTCAATGATCCTGCCTCTCCGGTGAGCGGGAATCCATCCGGCGACATCACGGTAGTGGAATTCTTTGATTACCGCTGCGGCTACTGTAAGAGGGCAGCGGGCGCGGTGACGCAATTGCAGAAAGAGGATCGGCGGATTCGAGTCATCTACAAAGACTTTCCCATCCTGGGCGAAGCGTCCGAGCTTGCAGCCAAGGCCGCCTTAGCCTCGAAGGCACAGGGCAAACATCAGGCCTTTCATGAAGCGTTGCTCGCATCCAAAGGCGACGTGACGAAAGACAGCATCTTGAGTCTCGCGGGCGAAATCGGCCTCGACTCGAAACGTCTGGAGGCCGATATGGCCAATCCCGAGTGGCAGGCCGTGATCGAGCGCAATCGCGCGCTGGCCAAGAATCTCGGCATCAGCGGCACGCCCGGGTTCATCGTCGGGACGGAACTCGTTCCTGGCGCGTTGGATGTGAACGGGCTGAAAGAGCTCATCGCTCGGGCGAGGGACGGAAAATGAACAAGCTCAGAAGAAGTTGCTTCCACGGCACATAAGTGTTCCTGCCGGTGCAGAAGCCACGAAACAAACTCAGACGGCACACCCATCGCAAGCAGGCTCCCACTGCGCCACCTACTTCCGATATCGCCGTTGTCATGACACGATCCATCGTTTCCAAGGTGGTCAGCGACCTGCGTCGCGACTGGGGCAACGTTGCGACCCGAGGGCTCTCGTCCATTTATGACCCTACGCCCGCCGTATTAACGACCCAGGCGCCTCCCACCACGGTCCCTCACCCGCCCCGCCCCACCGGCTGCTTCGCTGCCGGCACAACAACCTGTGGGTCCATCCATGGCCCCAGCTGCGGTTCAATCCATCACACAAACGGTGGCTGCTGTTCCCTCAGCAGATTGGACAACCATGTCGCTGATGATTGAAGTCTCTCCCTAAGATAGTCAGGCATCCGGTCATTCTTCCAGAAGGCTTCGGTTTGGATCGGACAGACGCGAAACCTTACCTGGCCTTAAAGCTGCCGTGACTGTTTGTTGTCTTGTCGCTCAATGCGAAGGCCCCGTCGGTGGCCAGCGCAGGGCGTTCAAGATTGCGGCAAGACGGTAGCCGGCCTTGGCTAATTGCTGCTCCACACGCTTTGCCTCGTCTTGTTCATAACCGGGGGACAATGTGATTGTAATTTTTTGTAACCCATCATGGGCTCCGCCAAATTCCGCTGCGCCGAAGATGAGGCGCTGATAAGCGGACTTTCCTTCATGAATGCTTTCGATCGTCCATTGATCAATCCAGTGGTGATAAGCGCCGCTGCCATCCCACGCCGGTTGGTGACCTCGTTTCACAAGATCATGAGCCAATTCTTGATACGATCGGCCTTGGGCCACGGCCGTCACCAGACGATCATCCCACAAGGCGTGTAGCTCCTCTTCGGCCGCGTAGAACAAAAGATTGCCGCCATGATCATCGTCCATTCCTGCCGCCTGCTGGGGGTCGGTAATGAGGTGCGCCCGATGTTGATCATCGAACCGGTAATATCCACTGCCGAGGTGAAGCGGTTGATGGAGATCCCCGAGCAAGTGAACCAGCCAACGTAGCGCCTGCGCCCTCGTCATTTCGGAATGAGAAAGAGTCTTTGACTCGATGATCGCGATGCAGCGCCTGATCGTATGCACGATGTCATTGGAGCGGCTTCCGACCGCTTGATCCGTGTAGGCGACGGTATCCAATGGAAGGTTGACAAAATGCCATTCCCGATTGTCGGGGAAGGTCTCGTTGAAGCGTTGAGCTTCTGAATCATGGGCCAACGGCCCGGTTTTTTTCTTTGCGCGCTTCACGTCGTCCGGCCAGGTCGCGATTGTGGCCAACGTTTCCCCGGAACGAAGCAACGGCTGAATGGCAGCCCGGGCTTCAGCAGTGAGCTGAACTTCAGCGAGGGCTCCGACCGCTTGGTGCCAAAATCACCGTACGCCCATGCCTGGGACGTGAAAGATGCCGCGATAATCCATACGAGATTTAGAAAGATGCGCATAGGAAGGACCGTGCTTCGAGCCTGGGAGAAGGCCATGACACGAGCTCCGAATTATTTTACGAGAGATGTGGGGGGATTTTAGGAGTTACCGGCGCGAAGCGCAAACCTGAGTTCCTGACATCCTCCGCCGAGATTTCTCAGATGAACCGCCCCATGGACCGCTCGGCAAGATCCTCACTGTACCCAAGAACACGGCACAAACGACAAGGGGGAAGCCTTTCGACTTCCCCCTTGGGTGATAGGACCGGCACTGCATTCACAGGGGCGGCGCCTCACTGAGCAAGGCGCCGCCCCAACTCGCTACTGCATAGAGGTGGAAGTACGAGACACCCTTCCCTCTCCCTGTTCAAATTCCGCTCG
>JAHFEW010000077.1 GCA_023248215.1 Nitrospira sp. | reverse complement strand
TGGGGGTACTTGACTTTCAATAAACGGGCCACGTCGATGCCGTTCAAAACCGGTATCGAAATATCGAGAATCACAATGTCCGGTTTCAACTTGGGGATGGCGTCCAGCAGGGCGCGTCCGGCGAGGATGCTGTCTTGCAAGCGCACGAAGGGGTCCGCATGGGACTGGATGGTAGTGATTGCTGCGACAGGCGCGGGATAAACGACACGCACGGCCTCAGATTGCCCACAGCTAACTGATGACGAGCTCTCGTATTCGCAGCTTATTCTAGGGAATTGAACATATTTGCCAACTCATCACAATAAAAACAAATAATCGGTACGTATAAGAAACACCTTAGCTGAATTTACAAGCCAGTACTTCTCTACTGCCAGGATGCTCAAAGCTCTGGCGAGATTGCCACGAGTCATAACAATGACGATCGTCACGATTCTGACGACAGCGCAGGCGACCACGGTAGCTCCATGGCTACCGGTTCGACAGACCGAACATGGAGATGTTGGAGATCCACAGCCGGAGACGCACAATCATCGCGTCCTCCAATCGAAGCCCCTCGGTTGCTTTGACTATGCGGTTATGCTACCCAGTGTGCCTGATTCCCATTCTGGGTACTTTCCCCATGCCCCATGTTCGTTTTCGCGCCTACCAGGGCATGCTTACCGTCATCACCGCGGGTCTGGTGCTGGCCTGTCAAAGTGCCCCGCCCATCACGGAGGGATACCCCCACCAGCAATCGTTACGGGGCAAGAGTAAGGAACAGGTGCTGGCCTGCGCCGGAACCCCGCTGCAGGAGCGACAGGATGGAGAGTTCACCCTGCTCCGTTACTACCGGGAGGCCCCCCTGCTCGAAGAGTCCATGGTGTCCTCGAAGGGTAGCCGACCCACCGTGCATCACGGCTGTTGGGCGACCGTCGTCCTTCAAGGCAATCGAGTCGACCATGTCCGCTATCGTTTCGTTCCCGGTTCAGTCGATGCCTCGAACGAGTGCGAAGAGATATGGGCCAGCTGTCCGGAATGACGGTCCATCGGCGCAGCGGTCGAGCCCTCCTCGGTCTGGTCCTGCTGATCGGCTGCTTGTCGGCGCTACCTCTCCACCCGGAACAGGCATTCGGGTTGGAAAAGTACGGACGCCCGCTCCCCTCCATGGAGGAGCCGACCCGCGAAGAACACGAAACCCGCGAGGAAGAAGAGACGTTATTCGGTGGCTATCTGCTCACCGGGGCCTTCGTCAAGAATCCGACCTTCGCCGCTAGGCCTGACAATACCGGCTTGGTCGGCATGCGGCACATGCTGCACATGGAAACGGACCTCTACAAGCAGTACCTCACGTTCTACACCGACCAGAACTTTTTCTCCGACCGGACCGACGGGTGGATCACACTGTCAGAATGGGACGCGACCTTCGCATTCACCGGAGCTCTTGATCGGTTGAATTGGCGCCTGCAATACGAGCGTGATGCCCCGCTCGACCGCAGCGGCATCAAGCAAGTCTATGCCGATGCGCTTGTGACGGCCCGCTTTCAAGCCACCCAAGACTCCACCTGGTGGCGACGCACCTTCCCCAACCAGAATCTCACGGCCTATGCCGGCGCGGGATGGCTCTTCCACAACAGCAATTACTTCGCGCGCCCGAACAACACCGGCCGTGCGCTCTTCCGCTATGTGGCCCATGCCGACCTAGCTGTGTATAAAAACAGGGTGGTGCTCTACGGGGACATGAATTTCTTTACCGACCGTGAGGCCAGCAATACCCTGAACCCCTCGGAGCTCGATTGGATCATTGGCATTGCCGTCAGGTGGAACGATATGGAACTGGCGTTCTATCGGGAAGAAGACCGGCCGTTGGACCAGTCCGGCCTCGTTCAGAAATACTTCGCGATGCAACTGCGTTTTGCCTTCGATGTGTCCAAGGGCGCACTGGAGCGGATCGGACTGAAACGGTAGGTGAGCACCTAGCGACCGGCGATGTGGTCGCGAACTTCCTGCACGTAGGTTTTGAACGGGTCCGCCATAAAGAACGGCGAAGCTCCCCGCAATTTGAAATTCGACCAATTGATAATGTAGTCGCAGGCTAGGTGGTCGCCAGGGTCGCCTGCCTCGTCGGCATTGGCCTCCGGAATGCCGCGGGCCAGTACGTGACGCACCAACTCACCCCGGCCGAAGGCTCGCGTATTGCGCGGTGGATTGTCCTGCGCCAGATGGACCACCTTGTCGGTTGTGAGCCGGGGCCCGCGCCCCTCATCTTCCAAGCCGTAGCACAACCCCCGTTCCGGATGCAGATTGTGGTATTCCAGATCGAGACTCTTCAACATGGGATCGTCCCAGCCGACTTGCTCCGCCTCCTGATAGGTCTCCAAGAGCCACAACTTCGAAGCCCAATCGATCCGGCCGACCAGCTTGGCATACTCGCCCCGCAGGTCGGTCAGAACGGCTTCCCATTGCTCCAGCACCCAATCGGTCTCCTCGTCCTGGCCCTTGCAATGGCGCTGTGCTGCAGCGAGAAACTGCTCCTGGACATCGATGGCGGAGATCGATTGCCCCGACTCCAATCGCACGATCCATCGACGATCCGGATCACGTGAAATGTCTTGCAGCGCCTCGACCGGCTCGTCGATCCCCAGACCGCGCGGCGCCTGCCCCGCCTCAATCAGTTGCAGAACCAGCCCGGTCGTCCCCATCTTGAGCGCCGTGGCGTACTCCGCCATATTGGAATCTCCGCACAACAGATGGATCCGGCGATAGTGATTGGGATCGGCCAGCGGTTCGTCGCGCGTATTCACAATAGCCCGATTGTGCTGCACCCATTCAAAAAAGTCGTTGACGATATAGTCGGCCCGTTGAGAGATCTGAAACGGCACGATTGTCCGATCCTGCGCATCTCGCAATCCCGGACGATGGAGGATGAGCCCTCCAACCTGCACCCATTCGTTGGGATCGCTCGCACAACCAATCCGTCCGGACCCCGTAAACACCTGACGAGTCACTAAGAACGTGACCAGTGGGCCAAGCCCCCGTCGGGAGAAGGGGAATTGCCGGGTGACGAGATAGTTCTCATGCGAGCCGAACGTCGCATCGGTTTCGTGATCGATATTATTCTTGATGAGCGAGACCGTCTCTTCCAGTCCCAACGCGGCCACCGCATTCTGAATGATCCGGTCTCCTGCGCGATCCGATGCGACCAAATCCGCCAGGGTTGTACATTCCGGCGACGCATATTCCAGGTGACCCATGTCGATATAGATGCGGCCCGCATTGGTCAAGAACCCCCCGTTGCCGGGCGGCTCATCGTGTCCTCGATGATGAAGATCCAGCAGCCCGCGCCGATCGACATGAAAAATGTGATCGCGAATACGCTGGGCAATCCAGGACGGGGAGTGATCAGGCCGATCCTGATTCACCAGCAGTCCATATTCGGTTTCGAGCCCAAAAATACGATGGAGCATGTTAGGTAGGGCTGGGAGTATTCACAGCCGGAGGGAGAAGGACATCGAGCTCGTCGGGACGGAGTGCACGATATTTCGATGCCCCCGGACCGTTACGTTCCAACAGGACACCTTCCAAAGATTTTTCAGTTACGATCTGCCGCACATGGGCGAGCAAGACCGCCTTATCCGGCACCACGGCCCCCGCCCCTTCCGGCTGTTCCGCTGAAGCTGGCATGGAGGAAGACTCACCGTCGGATGCCTCGCGAGAAATTTGAGCCAAGGACCCCACCGCCCAGGCGCAGAGGGCGATTTCAACCGCCTGTGCCAACGGGGCTTGCGAAAATCCCGGTTGAGATTCGAGATAGCGGCCCATCCGAGCCTGAACGGCAGACGTTGCTCCCAATGCCGCCCAACGACGGCTTTCCTCAAAGGTTCCGTCATAGTTGATCGTCAGGAACATGTCTCGCTCGGGCTTCAGGCCCAATTCGGCCAGCAGGATCTTGACGATAAAGGGCGCTTTGTAAATTTCTTCAAAGGCCTGCTTGATGGTCGGAGCCAATCCATACTTCATGAGCCGCGCGCCCGTGACATCGGACGGGGACCGATTGAAGCCCTCGACATGGGCCATTTCGAGCAGGGAGAATCGCAATTTTTCCAGATCAGCCGGGTGCCCCATCCCGCCGAGTGCGATGCGATCGTAAATCTCGTAGAGCTTGGGAGTCCCGCGACTGACGGTGAGCATCAAAATGCCGTCGGCATAGGCCAACGCGACGACCGGCGCACCCTTCGTAAATTGTTCATCGAGGTACTGCCGTCGATTGCCGACCGCCTCGACCCACCGATATGGCTCCTCATACATAACGTGTCACCTTCAGCATGTGGTCAATAACCTCGCCTTCAGTTCTGCGAGAGACGGAACACTAGACCCCGCGAACCACTTCCGTCTCATACAATCGTTTCAAATTATCACCCGCAACGGTCTGCACACCCGCTGCCGTAATGAGCTTGACGACCGGATAGAGATTCAGTTCCCGATTCACACCGCCGGTGGCCGAATCGAATTCCGCCGCACTCGTGAGCAGCCGGAGCGCCTGGATTGTAGCCTGCTCCTCGGGAAGCGTCGCCAAGGGTTGCGGCCCCCAGGTGTTCACATAATGTAAGATCCCGCGAATCGTCGGCGAGCCGGAACCGGACACGGCATACTCGACGGCTTCAAACTCGGCGCCCAGAATATCGTAGAAATAGATCTTGGCCGCGCCCTGTTCATGGTCGTATCCGGCAAAGACGGGGACCACGGCACCGGTCCCAGCCAGCGCCGCCGGCACATTCTCCTTGAGCAGCTTGGAGACGGCACGAAGCTTCCCCTCAAAACTCAGCTCCTGCAGTTGCGTGCGGCGATAGTATTTGAACGAGTGCTCCAGCACACGCACCATCTCATAGGCGGTCGCCGGCACTCCCGCAATGGCCATCACACTGTGGCGATCGATTTCCAACACCTTGTCGGTGCGGTCGTACATGACCATGTTGCCGGCCGTCGCCCGGCGATCCCCTGCGACCAGCACGCCATCCCGATACTTCAGAGCCAGAATGGTCGTGCCGTTCGGAACGTCGATCCCGGCCACGCCCCCGACAGGATTTCCAAACTGATAGCCCTGCTCCTTCAAGAGCTGAAAAAAGTCCCCTTGCATCCCCATTTCTACTCCACCTTTCCTGCTCGTTCGCTCCTCTATCCCAGGATGGACGCCGAAGTCAGGGTTCACTGCGCGCGTCCAACGAGGGCCTTCTGAGGCCGCGCGTTGCGCGAGCACATACCCTGACTCGGTGTCCAGTCTCACTCACCCGTTCGTTGCCGGTAACGCTCCGCCTGCTTGGGATCGACCTTCCGCATCCGCTTCAGCAAGTTATCCTTATCAGGCGAGCCCGTTTCCGGCCGTCGAGGCCCCCCGCCTTCCTCTGAGGGACCCGGTGATTTCGGCATGGGATCGCCCGGTCCTTCACGACGTTCCGGCATCAGCATATATCGCATCGTTAGGTTTCCTTTCGTCTCGACCAGGCAGCCAGGGCATCGGCTGGAGAAGCCGCTGTTTCAAATAACGAGGCACAGGCCTGCACCTCGTCCGGATGGAACAAATCGCCCATCTCGAGTGTCCGGACGCGCAACCCTCCTCCAAATTGAATCCGTTCCCACTGCATGGCGGTGATCTGCTCGGGGAATCTTCGGACGCACAATCCGCGCAACCCCCCGCGGGTATCCGACGGACCGGCAGATAACGCCTGCGCGATATCACGTTCGGTCGTCATACGCCAGGTTTTCCCTTCGGCTTCTAGTCCGAGAAACAGCCCGCGGTCAGGGCTCACATTATGATATTCCAAATCCAAGCTGGTGAGCCATGGATCATCCCACGCGAGCCGTTCCTCCCGCACAAATGTCTCCAGCAACCAATGCTTCGTGACCCAATCGAGCTTCCCGACCAACTGCCTACGATCCTGGCTGAGCAAGCGAAGGGTATCGTACCATTCACGCAATACCCAATCCGCATCCGGATCGCTGCCGCTACAGCAGCGGCTCGCAGCATTCCAATACTCCTCTTGAATTGCCAACCCGGACAAAGCCCGGCCATCCTTCAATCGCACCGTGGCCTTGAGGTCAGAATCTCGTGAGAGTTGCTTGATCGCCGCAACCGGCTGGTCCAACTCCAGACTCGGTGCGACGCCACGTTGGAGGAGATCCAGCACGAGTCTGGTCGTTCCTACCTTGAGGGCGGTCGCATATTCACACATGTTGGCGTCGCCGAGGATCAGATGCAGACGCCGGTACTTGGTCCGATCGGCATGCGGCTCATCGCGCGTGTTCAGGATCGGGCGATTGTGCATCGTATCGACGCCCAATTCCGCTTCCATAAAGTCCGCCCGCTGCGAGAGTTGGTACAGTCCCGGCACGAAGCCGGACTCCTGCGCTTCCATCCCGACCTTCCCGGTTCCGGCCAGCAGCTGGCGGCTCACCAGAAACGGTAGCAGGCCGCTGACCAACTGAGGAAACGGCAGCGAGCGTGACACGAGATAGTTGTCGTGACAGCCGTAACTGTGGCCGTGAAAGTCGGTGTTGTTTTTGTAGAGTTGCACGTGCGCGCCGCCGAGATGCTGATTCCGGCGATCCGCCGCCCGCTGCACGATGCGTTCCCCTGCCCGATCGTGCGCCAGGAGGTCTTTGAGGGCGCGACATTCCGGGGTGGAATATTCGGGATGTGTGTGGTCGTTGTAGAACCGCGCGCCGTTCGGCAGGACCAGATCACTCTTCATTTCGTGAAACGAGAACGGCCGATGGGCATCGATCTTGGCGAAGTCATCCTCTTCCTTGTCTTGCTGCAGACCGGAGACACGGAACCCGCGCGCATCCTCATGCGGATCTTCGCCCCCGTAGTCCCACCGGCGCTCGAAATCGCCGGTCAAATGGGCGCGTACCAACTCCATCGACTCCTCGACGGGATCGACCACATCGAGATCTTCTCTGGTGATCCCATACTCCGTTTCAATGCCGAAGAGATGCATGCCTGCGTGATCCATTGGCGAGTGAGTCATTGAATCACTGACTCACTCGCCACTCGTCGATTAAATGATCTGATTCACCAGTCGTTCTTCCGTTTGCCGTCCACGGCGGAAGGACGACACACCGACGACCTGTTCAGGATGATGATCCAGAAGCTTGAGCCATTCTTCGGCCGCGTCATCAGGCGGCAACATCTCGCCTTCCCGGTACTCTTCATGCACCGCATCGAGCAGATCCTGCGCACGAAGACCGTCACCAGAAGATCCCCCGGCCTGCGCGACGACCCGTTCAATCGCCTTCTCCTTCGCCCGTTGCACGATGGAGGAGAGGATGGCCCCGCTGACCAAGTCCCCGCGATACAGGACCTTGTTGTGCCCGTTCCGCAATCGAATCGACAAGACCCGGTTCTGGTCCGTCCGTGAAAATACACTATCCAGCACTTGTTCGATCACGGCGCGACGGGCCGCCTCATGATCCTGTCCGTTCCGGCCCAACAACTCAGGGTCAAGCGGCAGAGCGGCCGTCAGATAGACGCCCAGGATCTCGAGTGCCGCCTCTCGATCCGGACGCGCGACTTTGATCTTCCGATCGATGCGACCGGGCCTGAGAACGGCGGGATCGATCAGGTCCGGCCGGTTGGAGGCCAGGATAATCACCACGTCCTGCAGCGATTCGATGCCGTCCATTTCGGCGCAGAACATCGGCACCAGCGTGTTATTGATGTTGAACGACCGCATCGACCGCCTGGTGCCCAACACGGACTCGGCTTCATCGATGAAGATAAACGGCAGGGCCCCTTCCTTGCGTCTGGCGCGCGCCTTCGCAAAGAGGTCCCGGACGATCCGCTCGGATTCGCCCAGCCACATGTTCAGAATCTCCGGCCCTTTGATATGAAGAAACGCCCCACTGGTCACCGGTGGGTTCTTCGCCTTCCCCTCCGAGGAGGCCTGGCCCTGTGACTCACGGACGAGCTGAGCCAAGCTGGCGGCAGCCGCCTGCCCGATCATGGTCTTGCCGCAGCCCGGTGGACCATAGAGCAAGAAGCCCTTCGGCTGAGTAAACTGATATTTCGTGAAGGTGTCGGCATGGAGGAGGGGATATTCGATGGCCTTGCGAATCGCTTCGATCGCCTGGTGTTGCCCTCCGATCTGTTCCCAGGTCACGCTGGGCACTTCATCCAGGAGATGCGTCCTAGCCTGACGATTTTCGAACTTTTCGATGGCGATCCGGTGCGTCGGCTCGATGCGGACTTCGTCGCCGGCCTTGAGTTCAGCACCCAACAGATCACTGGATCGCTGCAGGATCAACGCCTGCCGTCCCATGTCTTGCTCGAAGCGGATCCGCCCGTCCGGCAATACCTCAGCCACCTTCAGCACCGGCCCATTGCGGTCGTATCCGAGGGTCTTGATCACGGTATAGGCCTCGTTGACCAGAATCTGCGTGCCGATCTTGAGTTCCTCTGCCGAGAGACGCGGATCGATATTGGCGTAATACTCCGCCCCTCCGACGACGATTCGCGCCACCCCCTCAGCCGGCACCTCCACGAGCAGGCCCACTCGATTGGCCGGCGCCGTCAACTTGGTCACCACCTCATTGAGTTTCTTAAATTCGGTTTCGCGACGGGCATGGACTACCGACTGAGCCGTCACCACATGTCGTAACTTGTACAGCAGCTTCTGACGAGGGTCGCCGTCAGGAAAGGCTGCCAGGCATTCTTCAATCAGCTCGAGCGGATCGGCCGATGCCGGGTCTTCGCGCCGTGGCGGCTGCTGCCCTCCTGCCGCAGGCTGATCCGATTTTCGATGGTCGCTCATATATCTCCTTCCGGCTGCTCCAACTCTGGTCATCCTAACACAGAGGGCAACGCCACTGTCGCCTCGGAGATCACCGACTCTAGCAGGTAGCGGAAAAACTATTGTGGCACGCGAGAACTTCGATAGTCCGCATGTGTGACACAACAGGAGAACGTTCCCGCAGGAGGCTCAAAAAGGCCGTCCCCTTCGTCCGTCGTTCGTGTAGCGTGAGCAGCTGTAATGCTCAATGTTGAATGTTCAATTGAGCATTGAGCATTGAACCTTTCCGGGAAGGGCGAGAGACGATTCACGTTTCACGGGTGTCGAGAGCGTTGCTGCCGGACTTTTTCAGCCTCCTGCAAATCCTGCCCCGATCAGTTGACCGCCTGCAGCGTCGCCGTCGCCTGCAGCCGGCGGTTCCCGCGCACGTAATCGATCATGACCTGATCGCCGACCTTGTGCTGCTCCATCAGGTCCATCAGATCGTCGATCGTCTCGACCGGCTTGCCGTCCACGCCGACGATAATATCACCCAGCTCGACACGGCCCCCCGGGGTCTCGCGTGCCCCACGTAGACCGACTCGCTCCGCGGCACTGCTGCGTCCGATCTTCCCGATAATGACCCCATGCACACCCCAGCGCCGGGCCATGGCATCGGGCACCAACGAGATGCCCAACCCGGGCCTGATCAGCTTTCCATGTTTGATCAATTCAGGCACGGTTCGGCTCACCGTGTCGGCAGGAACCGCAAAGCCGATTCCAGCAAACGCGCCGCTCGGACTCACGATCTGGGTATTCACCCCGATCAAGCGGCCAGCACTGTCCAAGAGCGGCCCTCCCGAGTTGCCCGGATTGATCGCGGCATCGGTCTGAATGACTCCTTCGATCGTCCGGTTGCTCATCGACTTGATGGTGCGACCGAGCGCGCTGACCACGCCGGTGGTGAGCGTATGGTCGAGTCCAAAGGGATTGCCGATCGCCAGCACCTTTTGCCCGACGCGCAGAGATTGAGAATTTCCGATGGTGACCGGCTGAAGTGTCGCTTCAGGGGCTTGGATCTGCAGCACCGCGATATCATGGTCGGGATCGACGCCCACCACCTTCGCCTTATATTCGACTTGATCGGCCAAGGTGACGGTGATCGCATCGGCGCCGTAAATGACATGGAAGTTGGTGACGATGTGTCCTTGCCGGCTCCAGACGAACCCCGTCCCGGATCCCTGCGGCACCTCGAACAGATTGAACGACCAGGGATCCCGCTGCATCGCCCGGTTGGCGATAAACACCACGGATCGCGTGGCCCTCTCGAAAACCGCAATGGTCGCCTGTTCCTCCGGACTGAGTTCAGTCGGACCGGCTGATTGCGCCGTGAGAATTCCACTCGTTCCATCAAAGGCAGAGAGCAGCGCCGATGACGGCCCACCCACAAACAGAGCCGCCATGAGGCTAAGGCCCACGAATCCTCCACCGCCCCGCCGGGCAATCGCATTGATCAGATGCATCATTCACCCATGACCTGGACGACCAACTCTCGAGTCCGAGCCCGCGTATCGAAATCCAACACGACGATCTGCTGCCAGGTCCCCAACGTCATCACCCCATCGTTGAAGGGAATCGTGAGTGACTGGCCCTGGAGCTGACCACGCAAGTGACTATGGCCGTTGTCTTCTCCCTGGTTGCGGGTATTGTGTTGCCAACCGGGATCGGCGGGAATCAACCGCTCCCACAGCGCTTTCGTATCGGCACGGATGCCAGGCTCATCCTCGATGATCAGGACGGATGCCGTCGTGTGTTTGATGAACAGGGTGAGAATCCCCGCCCGCAGCTGAGTCTGCCCGACTGCCTCCTGGACCTGCCGGGTGATATTCTCCACCCGGCAATCACCCTGCATGTGCACCTGGATCGGAATACTCCTGACAGCCATGCGCTTACTCCTGACTCGCCTGGCGTAAGAGCCTGCGCTCGCCTCTGGACAACGGACGCCCCTTCGCCTGCGCTAACAGGGTATCGAAGGCACCCTCCGCCGCCAGCGCACGCAAGGCCAGCACAACCGGGCGACTGAGGATCCCTTCCCGTTGCAATGCCTCCAGATAGGCAAAGGCTTCCGACAGGTCTTCGCGCCGCCGCGCATAATAATCACGCCCTCGCCGCTGATTGCTATAGGCCTCAAATTGTTCGCAGGCCACCAAGATCTCGGCCAGTTGCCGGACCCAGGGCTGCGCGCCCTCCAGTTTCTCGGGGTAGTAGTAATACAACATGATCCGGCCCATCCAGGGTGACCACGTGACGGCCAGATCGCGCAACATCGGTTTCACGATACGGAGTCGGGTGGCCAGCCGGCGAGCATACCCCAAACGCATTTCAACCTGCTCACAGGCCCAGGAATCCAGGACGAGCCCCGTCGCTTCCATCGCTTCTTTATAGCTCGCCACAAACGCTTCGGTTTCCCTTCCATAACGGGTCTCGGGGTGAATGGCTCGCCATTCACGTGGCCTGGTCGGGATGCCGTGCGCACGGGCCCAGGACCAAATCCGGCCGAAGAGTTGTCGATCGAGCCCGGCACGGCCCAGATCGTGCAAAATACAGGCGATTTGATACTGTTTCACACGCGCCGGCTGATGCCCCATTCGTTGAGCCACCGCTGCGCACATCCGGGCTGTCCGCAGGGCATGGGGGCAGTCATACCCCTTGATGAGTCGCCCAGGGCGGCGCGGGTCCGGATAGTCGTAGAGATGCAACAGCTTGGAGGCCAATGCACGAGGCACAAGAAGAGGAGCGTGCGTCATGCGTGTGTGCGACATGCGGTGTGGTGAACCGGCGCCGATGGGTTGTCGGCGGGCAGAATATCGTCCGTGAAAAGAACGTGTCAAGCAGCGCACGCGGACAGGAAGAGGATTTCCTCGCACTGACCGTGGGGCTTTGTTATTCTGAGGCTGAGCGAGACCGACAACGAGGAGGGAACCATGGGAATGACGCGATCCATACAGATCCTGGTGGGAACCGCCTGCGTCTTGCTGACAGAGGCCTACGCACCCGTTCACGCCATCGCTGTCGATCAACTGGCCGACCTGAGCGGCAAGGCCGCCGCGTTCGTCACCTTGCGGAGTCGGGATAATTTTTCGAGTGAATACCGGTACGATGTAACGGTCCGCAACCATTCCGCGGATCTCTTTGTGGCCGATTCCCTGATCCTCGTCCTGGATCACATCACCAATACCGCCGGACAGGATCATGAGAACCTCACGAACGAATCCCTGTTGACGAGGATGGAAATCATCGGCCAGGACGGAACCACCGAGGACGGGAAGCCTTTTTTTCGCGTCCCACAAGGATCAGGTCCGGACCTGATCCCAAATAGCGAGAGCCTCCCCGTCACGGTTCGCATCAGGAACCGGGACTATGTCGCCGTCTTCACCCCGTCCTTTCGTGTGATGGGGGTAAAACGCGAACCACCCAAGCAGAAAACCCCGGCAGCGGCAGCAGCCGCCGCCGCCGCGCCGTACAAAGCGACCACAGACAAACTCATCCAACTCTTGATCAAAAAGGGCCTGATTACCGCCGAAGAAGGGCGGGCTCTCACCCAACCATGAACGATTCTGCCTGCAAAGCCTGTGTCGGCGCCTGGCCTCGTTCGGACCACTTCATCGCCGATTGCAGACTCACGCGTGCCTATCTTCACGAGGACCAATTCTTTCCCGGTTGGACCGTGCTGGTACTGAAACGCCATGCCACTGAACTCTTTCACCTCTCCCGCGACGAACGCAGCAGCCTCATCGAAGAAGTTTCCGTGGTGGCCGGTGTCCTCGCCGAGGAGTGGCGAGCGGTGAAGATCAATTATGAATTGCTCGGCAACCAACTCCCCCATATCCATTGGCACCTGATACCACGCCTCGCACAAGACCCCGCGCCGCTCGAGCCGGTGTGGCGGATCACCCACGAGCCAACGAGGCTCGCGCCGGACACCCTCACCTCCAGGCTAGAGCGCCTCCGGAAGGTCTGGCCTGGTCTCATGAACCATTCACCACTCAGGTCCTAAGCCCATCCCCTCGTGAATGCCCAGAACCCGCTACCACCAGGCACGAAGACCCCTCGCACCTTCATCCGCACCCTGATCTGGTCCCTGCCTCTGCACGTATTCGTAGCCACCATCGTCGTCGGAGGGGCCGCGGTCTATTACGGCATCTCTGTATCCGGCCGCGGGACCTGGGTGATGGTCGCGGGGTGGTCTCTCACGGCACTCTCTGTCGTCATCGCCCTGATCGGCGGGACGGTGGCAGGCACACTAAGCGCAGCCCAACAGGTGGTGGCACAAGTGGAACTCACCCTCCGTGAGTGGCTCCATACCTTACCCAACATGGGAACGGCTGCCGAACCGGCAGGACGCACCATTTCGACGATCCGGCAAGAATATGAGAGCGTCCTGGATCAATGCGTCACCCAGACCAGCCGCCGCCTCCGACTCCCACGCTGGATGGAAAAATTGATTCGCTCCGTGCTGCGAGGCGTTGTCGTGGATCGATTCATCGCCTCCTGCACAGAGCGGGGGCTCACCCTCGTCGCGCCACAGGAGTTCCGCAATTGGCTCCTCGCGGAAGGGGTCAGCCTGGGGTTCATGCTGGTCCACGATCAACTGTCGTGGTGGCGGTACCTCATCCTGGGCCTATTGGCTCTGCTCGTCGTCATCGCACTCACCCTCGCTTTCTTCACAACCTGAGCGGTGAACACCATACTCATCCTCATCGCACAGGCAAACCCTGCCTGGCCTCAGGCTCCGTCTCCGTTCGAACTCACCACCACCGGTCTCACACGAGATCCCGTGGAATTTCCTCCCCGTCTGTGTGTATATAGGTAGATCTTTTTCATGTGGAGGTCTGTCAGCGCCTATGTACCTGCAACGCGCCACCATGGGAGGGTGGCTCTGGATCGTGACCGCGGCCCTGCTCTTCCACCCTGCATCGGCCACCGCACAGGAAGATCAACCTCCGAGCGCCGCACCGGAAGCCGTTCGGGAAGAACCGCTCCCAATTGAGCCTCTCGCTCCACCGCCTCCGCCACAACCGGCCCCCGCGCCGCTCAGCCTGTTGGAGACCCTCACCCAGGCTCGACAGGCCCTGCATATAGAACCCGACGCCCAAGAGCCGCGCCTCACCCTGGGCAGAACATTGTTTCAGCTGGGCGATACCGACGGAGCGATCGACGAGTACCGAACGGCCCTGCGCTTTCACCCCACCGTCGCTCAAGCCCATCTGGATCTCGGAACCGCGCTCATGGCCAAACAGGATTGGCGTTCCGCCATGACGGAACTCCAAGAAGCCATCCGTTTGGATCCCACCCTAGTGCAAGCGCACTACAGCATGGGCACGATTCACTACACCCGCGGGAATGTGCAATCGGCCATCAAGGCATACCAGGAAGCGCTACGTTTGAAGCCGGACTTTGCCGAAGCGCATTATCGTCTAGGGCTGGTTCTCAAGGTCGCAGGGCGGGAAAAAGACGCGGCGCAGGAGCTTGAAACGGCCGCACTCGCGGGCCTCGCCAAGGCCCAATATTTTCTCGGCAATGCCTATCGGTCTGGACAGGGCGTGGAAAAGAGCCAGGTCATGGCCATCACCTGGTGGGCGCGCGCCTTCGAGCAGGGCTTACCGGAAGCGGCGCAAGCGCTGACGCAACTCCGACGGCTGGCGGTACTCAAAGGCAATCTGCAGACGAAACAATCGAAGGCCGCAGCAGAGGCCTTCAAGAATTACTGCGACCAGCTCTGGTTGGACTTCCCTGATCTCGACCAGAACCAGCCGACGGAAACCGTCGGCACCACCTTGCTCAAGCAAGGGCGCACGGCCGAGGCGCTCCCTGTCCTCTTACGGGAAGCCTATGCGTTGAACGACATCTCGCACGCGGCACTCGTCCAACTCTACGAACAGGGACTCGATGGCCAGCTTCCGCCCCATGGCCAATGGGTCATGAGTTACCTGGAATCGACTGCTGCCGATGGATCGATTCCGTCCCGCATGGCCTTGGCTCGCATTTATGCCAAGGGGCTCGGCCTGGCGCCGGACCTGGCCAAAGCAAAGAGCTACCTGAAGGGCTTGCCACGGGATGATGTGAAGCGCATCCTCGACGAGGTCGCGTCCGAGCCTCCCAAACCGTAATCACCGCACCCTATGCGTATCGCCACTCGCTTGTTCGTCAGGAACGTCTGGCTGCAAGCCGTCCTGATGGCGTTCGCCGCCACCCTCTGTGCAGAATTCCTATGGTCGCCGGCCCCTGCTACCTATACCGCACTGGAATGGGCTCCCTATGACACCTGGATGCGGCTCCGTTCTCATCCAGCCCATTCCTCAAACCTGCTCCTCGTGGTGAGAGATCATGCCAGTGAACAACAGTTTGGTGTCGGTCATTGGGATCGCAGTATCCCGGCCCGACTCGTCACCGCACTGCATGATGCAGGGGCCACGGCTTTAGGGATCGATATTCCGCTCGACCTGCCGAGTCCACCCAACCTGGGTGGCGCGGTCAGTGATGCCTTGCTGATTGAAGCGGTGAAATCAGCCGGAACCGTGGTCTATCCCGCGCTCCCAACTTCCACGCTCGAACAAGACACCGGACTGCCGACTGTTCCATCGAACGCGGTCACGCCGAGCAGAAGTGCGATACAACCAGCGCTCGACATCGACCGCATCGTACGCCGGGCGCCGCTTTATCACGACAGCGGATCAGGCGAACTCCCTGCCTTGGGTTTCACGTTGGCCACCACCTTTTGGCGCGTTCCGCTCGATCAAGTGGAACGCCGCTCCGGACAGGTGATGCTGCGAAACGCGCGCGAGCCCGACGGCGCTGCGGCGACAGTGGCCATCCCCGTCGACCGGAAGGGCCGGCTCCTCATCAACTTCGCCGGACCTCACCCGGACAGGATCTTTCCCACCGTGACCTTTCTGGAACTCTCCCGCTTGATCGACCAGAAAGACAACGAGGGGCTGACAGCCCTGATCAACGGCAAAGCGGTGATTCTGCTCACCCAGCCACACCCTCAACCAGAACGGACCATTCCGTCCGGCGATGAAACGTCTGACTTCATCATACAAACACATCTGCTGCATACGCTGCTCTCGCAGGACTGGATTCGAGACCTCTCCCCGCTTCAGCGTCTGGTTGTCACCTTCGCCCTCTGTCTCTGCCTGGCCTGGATGGTCCTCCGGTGGGCGGATTGGAAGGGACTGCTGTTGGGCATAGGAGGCCTGTTGCTCTATCTGGCCTCAGCCTGGTTCTTGCTCTCCGGCGCCCATTGGGTGCTGCCGTTCGTCATCCCCGTGACCGCAACCGTTGTTGTTCTGGTCGCGACAAGCTTGCTCGGTCAGATCATGGCCACCCGGCGTGTGGCTTTGTTGGAACGGGACATGCTGCAGATTCAGCAAGATCTTGTGGCGGTTCGCGAGGCCCTCGTCTATCGAGAAACTGCCGTCGAAACGTTGGAAGAGGACTTGGAGTCAGCCCGCGCCAGCATCTCTCACTCGGTCTCCAAGGAAGCCGCATCGACCAAGGTCGCCGCCGACCTTCAGCACAAAATCGTCGACGCCCAGGCGCAAGAAGCAGCGACGCGCCAACGGATGGAAGAACTCGAACGACAGCTCCACAGCCTGCAGGCCGCAACGTTCAGTTCCGCTCCGCCGGGCAATGTGGAGCAGGAGGCGATCCGGCGGGACGGCGAGCAACTGGGCATCATCACCAGAAACCCCGCTATTCTGGCGATGTTCCGCGATCTCAAGAAAGGCGCGCGCTCCATGGTCCCGGTGTTGATCACCGGCGAGCCGGGAACGGGCAAAGAACTGTTTGCGCGAGCGGTGCATCGCCTGAGTCCAAGAGCAGCCAAACCTTTCATCGCGGTGAACATGGCGGCCATCTCGCCGGAACTCTTCGAGAGTGAACTCTTCGGCCACGTCCGCGGCAGCTTCACCGGCGCACTCACGGATCGGAAAGGCTATTTCGAGCTCGCGCATCAGGGCACGATCTTTTTGGACGAGATCGGCGATCTTCGCCTCGACCATCAAAGCAAGCTGTTGCGGGTGTTGCAGGACCGAACGTTCTATCGCGTCGGGGCAACGAGTCCCACCACCGTCGATGTCCGGATCGTGGCCGCGACGAATAAGGATCTTCAACGCGGAGTCTCGGAAGGCTGGTTTCGTGAAGACTTGTATTTTCGACTGAAGGGCCTCGTCCTGCACCTGCCGCCGTTACGAGACCGCCCCGACGATATTCCGCCCCTGGTAGAGGCCTGTTTGCAAGAGGCCGCAAAGCAGGCCCATCAAGAAAGCGTGCACCTTTCGGAAGAAGCCCTGACGACGCTCAAGCAGCAGCCATGGAAAGGAAACGTGCGGGAACTCCGGCATTGTCTCGAACAGGCCGTGGCACTCTGCGAAGGACCGATCATCACAACCGCCGACCTTCGGCTACAGGGGCAGCCTTCGCCCGTACCTACACTAACTAGCGTGGAACCGATTCTTCCAGACCCGGCCGGCGACGTCGCGGTGTTGAACCACCTGCGCCAGTACCGGTTCGACATGCAAGCAACGGCCAAGGCATTGGGGTGGGATCGCAGCACGGTCACACAACGGCTGAAGGGTCTCTGCTTTCAAGCGCTCGTGGAATCGGGGGGAGACCAGGCGAAAGCTGCCTCAGCCCTGGCGGGAGACCCATCCTTGTTGCGCACGGTCGAGCTGAAGCTGATGGACTACTACGGCCACCTCATGGAAACCATCCAACCCTTCACGACCGTGGACGAAGCCCTCTTCGATTGCAAACGGCGCTTCAAAAATCTTCCGGAGCGGCATTTCAAATCGGTTGAGGCCCTGGTGCGGCAACATTTCCGTGACCAGACAGGCGGCTGAATCATGAACGCTGGTATGTCCCTTCTACCACCAATGATCGCGTACAAGGCGCAATCGTGAGTGAGCCACCCATAGTCAGCTGGACCGAGGCAGGCCAGACTTGCTCGGCGCGCTGGCGCTCGGAGTGGGGATCACCTGTGCCCACGAAAGTGGCCATTACCGACGACAACATGACCGCCGATGCAGCCTATCGGCTGGCCTGTGAAGGTACCGCACTGCTTTGGCGGGGCGACTTCCAGAATGCGCGACAGTTGCTGAACGCAATGGCGCGACGAGTCGACCGCAAGCCCCCCAAACCGGGCTCGTCGCCGGCTGAGAGTTTCCATTTTCACCGACAGACTCAGTCTCGTCGCGCCCGCATATTGGGCATGTTGCTGGTGGCACTGGATGAAGGCTATGAGATTCGCCTGCGGCGGGCGCCGGATCTGCGCCAAGCCTGCACAGAGGCCTACGGCCCTGGTGAGGAACAGGCCCTGGTGTCGCTGCGGGAGCTGCTGGGGCTGGTTGGTGCGCACGAGTGGCGCAAGAACGGGATCGTGATCCCTGCCCTCGGTGACCGCATCCACCCGCACTATGGTGTGTTCTCTCCGATTCGCGGCGAGTATGTGGGCTTGGTCGCCAAGGAGCCGTTGCCTCCTTGTGCGGTCGCCTTCGATATTGGGACCGGCACCGGCGTGCTGGCGGCGGTGCTGGCCCGCCGCAGCGTCTCGCATATCGTCGCCACCGACCAAGACCCTCGCGCCCTGACCTGCGCCCGTGAAAATCTCACGCGGTTGGGACTCACTGACCGAGTGGAAGTCCTGCAGGCCGATCTCTTTCCCGAAGGCAGGGCTCCGCTCGTGGTCTGCAACCCGCCCTGGGTCCCGGCGAGGCCCACCTCTCCGATCGAACAGTCGATCTACGATCCTGAGAGCCGAATGCTGCGAGGATTTCTCGATGGCTTAGCCGCACATCTAGAACCGGGAGGCGAGGGCTGGCTGTTGCTGTCTGATCTGGCCGAACATTTGGAACTGCGGACGCGGGCAGAACTGCTCGCCGCCTTTGAGAATGCGGGGCTTGTCGTCATCGGCAAGACCGACGTCCGGCCGCATCATCCCCGCTCCTCCGACCAGGCCGACCCCCTCCGCGCCGCCCGCGCAGCGGAGATTACGTCCCTCTGGCGCCTCAAAGCCCGCTGATCTCCGGGTCCGCTGGGTGGTCGCTTTCTGGAGGCCACGCTCGAAGGAGGCGGCGACAACGCCCTCTCAGTTTCCTATTTCCTCCCCGAACTCTCTACGCAGGATATTAGGTCTTGCTTCTCCTGGCTAACACGCTCAACGTCTCATGTGGTCCACTATTCAGGCTGAAGTGCGTAAAGGAGCGAGCCGATCAATTTCACTCGCCTTTGCACCACGCATGGCATGCCAGAGATCCCAGTCCAACTGCAATCCGAGCCAGAAGTCGGCCGACATCCCGAGAACCCGTGCCAAGCGAAGCGCTGTGTCGGATGTGATCGCCCGCTTGCCACGAATGATTTCATTCAGCCGAGGAAACGAAATTCCCAAACGGGAGGCAAGCTCCGACTGAGTGACGGCAAGTGGCTTCACAAACTCCTCCAACAACATCTCGCCGGGGCGGGTTGGAGGACGATGACGAGGCAGACGGCGAATGACAAGCTCTTGCGAATGGCCTCGTCGCCCCAGCGTAGCTCGACTCTTAGTGATAGTCCGCGATTTCAACCTCGTGGGCATCGCCAGCCTCCCATCGGAAACAAATCCGATATTGATCATTGATCCTGATACTATGTTGCCCACCCCGGTCGCCACGCAACCGTTCCAGGCAATTTCCCCGTGGCACAGTGAGATCACTGAGGTCTCTGACTCGATTGATCTGATCGAGCTTCCTCCTAGCGACCTGCCACAAGGTCCGTGGGCAGACTCTCCGGGCGACCGAGTTGTCGATGCCGTCAAAGATGTCTTCTGTCCCCCGTCCCCTGAACGAACGTATCACGGGCTATATTATAACGACACCCGTGATATTCATCAATCGCTGTGAAGTCTGCCCCACAAGCGCGGCGCGGTCGCGCATGGCGTAGGTGCGACGGAAGAGCAACTGCACAAGGAATCCCAACGTTAACAGCTCACCATTCTATATCCGTATCGCGGACAAGAGCGGACTGGGCCGAACCGACACCGTCTTCAGCGAGGTCTTTTTCGACATAGACGTGGAGGACGACATCAGCGCTGCCGAAAGACGGCCGATCTCAAGAAATGCGATTTTCGGAGTCTGGATCTGTGGACGCGCATCTGGAGCCGGAAGGAAAGGGCGACTGCTACTCTCAGATCTTGCCGAGCAACTGGGATTGAGGACGCGAACAGAACTGCTCGCAGCCTTTGAAGGAGCGGGGCTCATCGTGATCGGCAGGATTGATGTCCGGCCGACTCATCCCCGCGCCTCCGACCAATCCGACCCGCTCCTCGCCGCCCGAGCGGCGGAACTTACGTCGCTCTGGCGTCTCAAGGCCCGCTGACAAGAGGATTCCGCTTCTGGAGGTCACAGCTCGAAGGAACAATAGGCTACACCTATTGCCGCAAATTGAGCGTCACGCGGATGGCGTCTTCGACGGCCGCCAACTCATCCTGACTCAATGTTTCAATCCTAGCCCGCAGTCGAGACTTATCCAGCGAACGAATCTGATCCCCCAAAGCGCGAGCCGGCTTGCCGTCAACGGTAATCAACGCTTCTCCTGGGTACAGCGAACCCACTTGGCTGGTAAGAGGCAACACCACGACGCGTGCCCCAAACGCATTGCACGAATTGTTGGAGACGATCACAGCCGGCCTAGTTTTCTTGATCTCAGAGCCAACACTCGGATCTAATGCCACCCAATACACATCCCCTCGACGAGGCGTCTTCCTCACTTGGGCCACCCTTCCCCGTCGGTGCCCTGCCAATCATCTTCCAACTGTTTTCTCCACCCTTCTTTCCTGGCTGCCCGATAGGCAGCATCCAGCGTGTTCGCGGCTGGATGGAGCTTGGATCGGACAGCAGATTCGATAAACGCGCTGAGTTTTTTCGGCGGTACTTCCTTCTTCAGCCGTGCGTACACCTCGTCATCCATCGTGATGTTCAATCGCACAGACATCGCCACCTCCTGACAGGACAATAATGCTGTATTGTATACAGGATTGCACTATCTGGCAAGGCTCGCCCTACACACTCGCAGCCGACAGACAGTCGATCTTAAGGGGGGGGCGATTTTCGGAATCCGGATTTCAAGAGGGTGGACGCAATCTGGAACCGGAAGGAGAAGGCTGGCTGCTGCTCTCGGACCTTGCCGAACATCTGGAACTGCGAGCAAGGTCAGAACTGCTCACCGCCTTTGAACAGGCAGGGCTCGTCGTCATCGGCAAGACCGACGTCCGGCCGACTCATCCACGCGTCACCGACCAATCCGACCCGCTCCGTGCCGCCCGCGCAGCGGAGCTGACTTCCCTCTGGCGGTTGGGGTGCGTTGACGAGTGGGTTCGCTGGAGTAGAGTGGCAAGACGCTGCTAGAACTCAGTCTGTGATGCTAACCGAGGGCGACCAGGCTTGCTGACGCCGGCCTGCAAACCTCACTCACCACCCTATGCGTCACCCATGCGCCTGTGCCGTAGAGCGGCTCTGTGATGCTCACTACCGCTCCTCCGTTCACCACCTGGCCACGAAATTGCCGACACCATTTCTCATTCAACACAATTTGCACGGTCAAGATCTCAGATTCGCTGGTGAAACAATGACTATCGCGGTAGGGACGGTCATTGCTGACCGCCCCCCGCACAGATCCGTACGTGCG
>JAHFEW010000021.1 GCA_023248215.1 Nitrospira sp. | reverse complement strand
GGGCTAGGATCGCGCTTAGGAGAAGCATTGGCTCTACTACTCGCGTCCATCTCATGGCCAGCGCATTCTGCCGGTTCAATCTGCGGTACCCATGCAGCTACGCAAGTGACCTAGGAACGATTCCACCGCGATGCACCAGACAAACACATCGTTGCATCACGCGCATTGGCTTCAAGGATGGGTCGCTTCATTTCATTTGCCGATAAAATCGCCAACGGGAGATAAGGGCTCAACATGGTCGCAGAAGATTTTGAAGGCCACCAGCAGGGGCACGGCCAGCAAGGCGCCGCCGATTCCCCAGATCCACCCCCATACCATCAGGCCGAGGAGCAGCACGACCGGGTTGATTGCCAATCGTCGCCCTAGAATCATCGGTGTGGCGAACGACCCCTCTATGATCGCCAGAGCCCAATATACGCCGCCTACCAGGAACATGTGCCCCACCTCGTCAAAGGTCAGCGCCGCCACCAGCATCACCACGACGATTCCGAACACGTGCCCCAGATAGGGGATAAACGTGAGGATGGCGGCCATCGCGCCCCAGAGGATCGGATTCGGCATGCCCAGGAGGTACATCGCGATGCCGATGGCCGTCCCGAGTCCGAGATTGATACAGGTGACCGTAAAGAGATATTGAAACAATTGTCCTTCAATTTGGCGCACGATCTCCACGGCCCGCCGCTTGTCCGGCCAGCGAGGCAGCACCTTCACGAGTTTCTGTAGAAACAGATCGCCTGACGAGAGCAGAAAGTAGAGGAGAATCAGGGTTGTGGCGGTTCCAATAATCAACTCACCCGTCATGCTGAAGAACTTCATCGGCCAGGCATCGTTCCTCACTTCGACCTGCTGCACCTTTTTCGTTCCATCCAATGCGGTGGCCTTGGAAAGGAGTTCGGTCGCCTTCGTCACTTCCTGCATCGGTTTCTTGAAGACTTGAAGCTTGTATTCGGCTTCGCGGAACGCGTCAGGCACCCTGGCTGCCCAGTCGGATGCCGGCTCTGCCAATCGTGAGATCCCACACCCAAGGATGGCGACCAACAGCGACAACAGAATTGCCGCACCCACAGGCTCGGGAATCTTCACCTGCTTCAGACGCCGCAGAAGGGGTGCAAAGAGAACTGCGGACAACAGCGCCACGGTGATGGGAAGAAAAATCACACGCCCGAAGTGGAGGGTAAAAAGGACCGCCAAAATGAACAAACCTGTCAGGGTCACCGAGTACACGTTGAGGTGTGGGCCGATCCGGTTCTCGATCGGTGCCGGATCGGGATCCGAAGCGACTGATAAGGTACGAACCGTCGGATCGATAATGGTCACCTGTTCCCGTCCTGTGACGACTCCTTCCGGTTCAATGTGAATCCCAGGGGGCGCAGGTTTGGGTTGTGTCGGGACCGCTCGAACGGGCTGCTTCCGGCATGGGCCGACATCTCGGCCAGTGGCAGCGGAAGCCTGTCGCCTGTGGCCGATGGCTCAGCTCCTAGAATCTGTGTGAGCAGATATTCGAATCGTTCGGTCAGTTGTTCCGATCGGATCAGCGCTCCCAGTCGGCCCGCCTGCTGACGGTACGTCGATGTGTGCAAGATCAGATCCGAGAGCCGTGTCACTGACGACACGGATGTCTCCCCGGCCCGGAGATAGCCGCCCGCTCCGCATCGTTGGACATGGTCCATCATCAGATACTGATCGAGGTTACTGGGGATTCCCAGCACGGGAACTCCTGCTGCGAACGCTTGATAAACGGTGGCGCTCCCTCCATTGCAGATGACGAGGTCCGCTCGCGCCGCAGCTTGGAGACCGGGCAGATAGCGGGAGATCCATGTTTGTTCGGGAATAGTCGCAGGCGGGACTCGGCCCGCCGTCGACACCAGGGCGCTGACACCGAGGTTCTCCAATGCGCGTAACACTACTGGGAGGAGATCAGGCCTGCCTGAGGTGCCGAGGCTGACATAGGCCGTGGGGCGAACATGCGTGACGGAATCCCACCAAGGGGGTGTGGAGTCGGGTGACCAGAGCACCGGACCGAGATAGTGATGATGGGTTGGGGGGGCGAAAGTTGGAACGACCTCAGGCAGATCGGCGTACAGCGTTTCGTCTGCCTCCGTAAATATTTGCGGCAAGCTGTAGCCGACGGACGGCAATCCATATTCTTTTCGGACTTGATTGAGGGCGAACGCCTGATGAGCGAACACGAACGGCCTCATCAATGTGAACAGCGCCTGCCCGAGGCGCGGACCGAACCGTTCGGCAATGGCCAATTCAGGCACCACGAAGTTTTGTTTGGCATAGGGGCTCCAATAGGCATTCGTGACCGTCAGATAGGGAACGGATGCAACGCGGGCGCTTACCGAAAGGGACAGGCGAAAATCTCCGATCACGGCATCCGGATTCAAGTCGGCCAATAGACGCAGGTCCTGCTCCACATAGGTCCGCAGCTCAGCAGCTGTATAGAGCGGGCTGCCCTTAAGCAGGCGATCCTGGAACTGCTCGTTCCTGATGGATCGGATCGAGTGTATGGTCGCGGGCAGTTTTTCAAAGAGGTGGAGGTACCGTCGATCGCAGGCCAAATGGACGTCGTAGCGATCGGGATCAAGCGTCCGGGCCAGCGCGGCCGCTCTCGCGACATGTGCGAGACTCACGGCTTCGGCAACAAAAAGAATCCGGCGCCGGCGAGGGGGCGGGGGGTCATACACAGATACTCGAAGATCGGAATGGTGCTGCGGTGGAGCGTGCGGTCGTTGTCGGCTCATGATCAATCCCGGTATATCCAGCCGTCTGGCCAGTAACTTCCGGGCGACCATGCGCGTGATCCGGATCACGTCGTGCACCTGTCGGAAATGGCTCTGTCGGAGATGGCGCCCATAGATGGCCCTCACCGGCACTGCTCGTATGGGTACACCCATCCGGCCGGCTTCAATCAAAATTTCACTCTCGAAAGCGAACCCGGACGTCGGATCGCAGCGCGATCCTGCCGCCTGCAGCACCGCAGTCGGATACAGGCGAAATCCGGATTGACTGTCCGGAATCCGGGACCCAGCAGCCCAGGAGATCCAGAAGTTCGCCACACGATTTGCGAGGTACCGTAGCCAGGGAATGGCTCGCCTGGCGTGCAGACGGGCCCCGATAACGATTGCGGAGGGATCGCGCCGGTGCCTGGTGATGAGAGCCGGAATGTCGCCTGGTTCGTGCTGCCCGTCCCCGTCGAGCGTGATGACAGCGGCGGCACCCTGCGCCACGGCATACTGCATGCCCCTCCAGAGAGCGGCGGCCTTGCCCAGATTGCGAGGATGCCGAAGCAGGGTCACCGGTAACTCGCGAAGCGCTTCCGCCGTCCGGTCGCAGGATCCGTCATCCACGACGACGATTCGATCGATATACTTCAGCGTGCGAGCCACCATGGCGTGAATCGTCGCGGCCTCATTGTAGGCGGGGATGACGGCGACAAAGTCCGAGGCCGCTCTTCTCATGCCTGCGCTCCATTGATCGAAATGACCTGTCCGGAGATGTAGGCGGCGGCATCGGAAACCAGATAGGTCACGAGACCCGCCACTTCATCCGTGGTGCCGGCGCGTTTCATCGGAACCAACCGGCCGATGGCGTCTGCGTCAAATATCTCGTTGGTCGTCGACGTGGCGATGAGGCCGGGTGCCACGGCGTTCACGGTGATGTGTCGTGAGGCCAGCTCGAGCGCGAGGGCTTTGGTCGCTCCATGGAGGCCGGCTTTCGCGGCGGCATAGTTGACCTGTCCACGGTTCCCGATCAGGCCGCTAATGGAAGTAATGGTGACGATGCGTCCCCAACGGGTGCGAATCATGGGCAGCAGCAGCGGTTGCGTGACGTTGAAAAATCCATTCAGCGAGACGTCGATCACTCTCGTCCATTGCTCCCTGGTCATGCCCGCCATGGGCACGTCGTCATAGATGCCCGCGTTGTTCACCAGTATCTGAATGGCGCCGGCTGTTTGCAGTTGCTCGAGAACCTTCTGCGTCTGCTCGAAGTCCGTGACATCGAAGCAGACGGCCTCAGCTGTGCCCCCCTTGTCACGAATCGATTGCGCGACCGCCTCTGCGCGATCTCGATGCCTGTATCCGTGGACGATGACCTCCAACCCGGTCTCGCCTAATGCCAGGCACACAGCCCGGCCGATTTCTCCGCTTCCCCCTGTCACGAGCGCCCGCTTTCTCATACGAGTCCTTCTGTCGAAACAGGTTGAACGACTTGAAGCCTGTCGGTCGGAACCATCACAGAGAGCCGCCCGGTCATCACAGCACGGCCGTCGCCGCTCACCGTCACGTCGTAGATCCTACCCTGCTCGTGGATTAATACGAACGTGGCGCGGATCGTTAGCGCTCCGATCAGTTCATCCAAATGGGACAGGGTCGTCGTGACATCGCGTACGGAAGCCAGTACTCCCGCTTCAAGGCTGTGTCCATTCGGCCTTCCGAGAAGCGCAGCATGGACGGCAATGGCTTGCGCGCCGTATTCGATGGCGCAGAGCGCGCGCAAGCCGCTGTCGTCTCGCAACGGATTGTCGAGGCGACGATGGCTGGTGGCTCGGCAGACGATATGAGCTTCGTCCCAGCCCTCAATACTGTCGAGCAAGCACATGGCCCCGCGATGCGGGATCATTCGGGAAATGTCCCAGCACGAGCTGTCCATCGATCATGTTCCCGGTTCGCACAAGACCACGAGATCGCTGCTGTCTGAATATTCGAGTACGATGGTCGCCCGCTGATTTCTGGCCAACAGGGCTAACAGCGGGAGACAACGCGCTGCCGGATTGCTGCGCAAGCTCTCAGGCAAGCAGGCTGGAAAGGCCGTGGCTGCTCGGTGCGGTTCGAGGCTGATCTTCCAGCGCATGAGCGAGGCATTGCGGGCTGTTGGGGTGACCAGCAGCGCGGCGGCAAAACTGTGTTCCACCGGACGAATCGTGTTGAGTGGGAAGGGAAATGGAAGATCGCACGCGATGAACATCACCGGTTGGTGCTCGACAGTGGCATAGGTGGCGGCTTCAATTAAACCGGCGGCAAACGACACATCGTAGGCGCAGACACTGGTAGAAGCCAGGCGGGAACCAGTGGCGATGCTCCAATAGCCGGCGGGCGCGTTGTACACGGAGTTGTGAAAGGAGGTGGGAGAGACATCGCGTGCGGGGCCGGCCAGCGATTCACAAATTTCCTGCGTAATGTCGCCGTCTCCGTCCGACGAAGCGAACACCGTCGCGATCTCATCGCCTCTCAGGTCTCCTGCTCGCAAGGCCTCCTGTGCCGCCGTGATGGCGAGACGTGCCGACTGGCTGCTGCGACGACGTTCAGCCGCCGATAAAATATCCGGAATCGAGCGAGAGGTGGGCGCCATCCGGTGGGCTGCAGTTCCGGCCAGGATCGGTCGAGAAGCAGTCCACCCATCCAACCCTGGCCCTGCGATGCCGACACTGGCGACAAATATCTGCATCACGTCCTCTTCCCGAGAATGAGACTACAATTGTTGCCGCCGAAGCCGAATGAGTTGCTCATGACAGAGCGCAAGGGACGGTACTCGCTGGCGAGCGTGACGCGGCTCTGGAGTTGGGGGTCGAGCCGGGTCGTATGTAACGTGCCAGGAATGAAGCCATGCCGCAGACAGAGCCCCGCCAGAATGGCTTCCGTGATTCCCGCCGCGCCGAGCGTATGTCCGGTTCTCCCCTTGGTGGAACTGCAGGGCGTTCTCCCTCCGAACGTCTTCCAGATCGCATGATCCTCAGCGAGATCGTTGGCCGGGGTGCCGGTACCATGCAGATTCACATAGTCGATGTCGATCGGTTTCATCTCCGCGCGGTCGAGCGCCCGTTCCATCGCCAAGGCAGCGCCCATTCCTTCCGGATGAGGCGTCGACATGTGATGGGCATCGCTGCTTTCGCCGTAACCGAGCAGATGAAGGTCTCCCTCGCGGTCGTCTCGACGTTCCAACAGCATGAAGCCCGCCGCTTCACCGATGGAGAGCCCGTTTCTGTCCCTGTCGCAGGGCCGGCAAGGGCTCTCAGAGAGTAGCCCGAGTGAGGCAAAGCCGTAGAGCGTCATGAAACACAAACTGTCCACACCGCCGACCACGACCGCGTCGCACAATCCCACGGCCATCCAACGAGATGCGCTGGCGAATACCTTGGCGCTGGAAGAGCAGGCCGTTGAAATCGACGCGACAGGACCCTGCAGGCCCAGGTGACGCCGAACGACCTCGCTGACCGAAAACAGGTTTTGTGTCTGCCGGTAACGAACGGTTAGGGGCAACAGCTCGCCCGACGGCGTTCGTCGCCGGTAGGCTAATTCGGTTTCGAGAATGCCGGAGGTCGTGGTGCCGATCAGGACTCCGATGCGATCCGGACCGTATTTCCCCCGCGCGAGGGCGACAGCCTGTTCGAATCCGTCCTGCCGCAACCCGACGAGTGCCAAACGATTATTCCGGCAATCGAAGTCGGCGAGAGCGCCGGTGATCGGTTCCGCCTCAAGTCCCTCGACCCGTCCGATCCAGGTCTTGATGGCGGCATCCTCGAAATCGTTTGGCCGTAACCCGTGCCGATCCTTGCGCAGGGCATCCCAGGTGGACGAGAGGCCGTATCCCAGCGGATTCGCGGTGGCCATGGCGGTGACTGTCAGCGCTGTCATCATACGGTCACCCGTTGTCTGCCCAGCATGGCGGCGACTATTAGGGACAAGGCGGCGCCGAGACCGACGGTCAGGCCAATGGCATGAAGGACTGGAGTTCGCGAAAACGCCAGCGCGCCGAATGCCGAGAGGGTGGCGAGAATGCAGACCGTAAGCGAGAGCCATGTCCGCCGTCTCTCTTCCTCATCGACGAACGGCCGGTTAAAGAACAGGGCGTAGTTGAGCCCGACGCCCAACACCAGCAGCAATGACACCAGATGGAACAATGAGAGCCGTTCACCGATCAGCGTGAGGATGGTCACAACAAAGAGGACGGCGATCAATGGCGGAAGCAGGACGCGTCCGACCAGGCGCGAATCGCGCAATCCCCACCACAACACGGCGGTGATGGCCAGGACCCCGAGGGCGGTCAGTTGCAAGGATTGATTTCGGTAGCCGTTGACTAATCGGCCCGTCTCTGCCTTGAGATCGAGAAACGTCACGCCCGGAGCGGCCTCCCGAGCGATGCGATCGGCCAAGGCGGAAGCCGATCCGATACCACGAAGTGGCGCCAGCCCGATCCATTTCTCTCCGTTGCCCAGCAGGAGCGCACGGACCTTCAGGGAGAAGGCGGATTGTTGCAAATTGGTGATGTCCATCAACTCGCCGGTGCGAGCCTGTTCCAAGTCCAGCAAGAACGGCTCGAAGAGCCCCGTTCGAAACGGCAGTCCCTCCAGGGCGCGGGTCAGTGATGTGGTCAGCACCGCGGGAGGGGGGAGCGCAGCCAGGCGTTGCCGCTGCGTCTCTTGCGACGGCAGATACAGACTGGGGAGATCGAAGCCGGTCAACAACTCGTCGTCTATCAGCCGGCGGAGCAGCAGCGTGGCAGATTCGCTACGCCGCAGCACCTCCTCCTGGCTGGCGCCCCTGATCACCAGCAGGTAGCGGACATCCGGCGCGCCCAGATCTTTTCGTAGTTGCTCGTCTATGACCTTGGCGGATTGGGAAATCGGACTCAGGTTCGCCAGATCGTTATCCCAAATGTCCTGATGACGGACGGCCAGTATCATTACCGCTAGAATGGCCAGCACCCAGACGATCCGGCCGGCCTTTCCCATGGAGGCCGACCATGAAGTTACCTTCGAAGGCAGGATCTGATGCGGTGCTGTTCGCATGATCTGTGGTGCGAGGGCGGGCAGGATCCAGCGCGTCACCACCCCGGCGACAAACACTCCCACGACCGCGAGGACGCCCAGTTGGGACAGGCCGGTCATACTTGAGAACAACATCGTGAAGGCGCCGAACACCGTCGTCATCACCGCGATTTTCAAAGTCGGCCAGACCCGTGACAAGGTCTGCCGGAGTTGCTCACCGGCCATGACTTGGGTGAGGACATAGGCCGGATAATCGACGGCTTCTCCGATGAGAGTGGCGCCGAATCCGAGGGTGATGCCATGCACAAAACCGAAGACCAATTGGACAGCGGCCACTCCGACCAGCAGGCCAGTCAACACAGGCAACAGGCTGAGCAGCAGGGGAGGCAACGCTCGATAGACGGTGAAGAGCAACGCGGTCACGATCACTGCGGCCACAAGGGACAAACGCCACGAGTCGCGCTGGATCGTCGCCCGAGATTCGACGGCAAAGACGCCGGGGCCGCTCAGCAGAAGCCGACCGCTCTCCGGCAAGCCGGAAGAGGTGAACGCCGATTGGATGGCGTGCATCGCCTGTTCCTGCCGGTCGATATCAAACCCCGGCGCGCGCGTCTCAGCGACGAGCTGAGCGCGGGTGTGATCGCGGGAAAACCACACGCCATGCAAAACCGAGGGCTGTTCACCCGCAGTGAATTCGGAGAGAATATGGGCCAATTCCCCGGTGGGATCGGATGGTAACGCTGCTTTCATCACCGCCCCCGCCGGCGACCCGAGCAGCTGGAGTTGTCGTTCAAGGGCCGCTCGCAGCGCCGGTGTCGAAAAGTGTTCGGGGGTGACGGCCGAACTCAAGAGATAACGGTGACGCATCAAGACATCGCGTTCGACCGTGAAGTCGGCGGGATCTCCATTGTTCACCGATGTGAAGAGACCGGTTTCCCGAAGACTGCGAACGATCTTTCGGCTGGCTTCGGCCAAGGTTTCCGTGGCGGCGCCTTCGAGAGCGATGAGAATAAGCCGCGCGGCCACGCCATCACGCAGTTGAGCGACCAGAAGTTCCTGGGTGGGGTCAGCGGACCGGGGAAGCAGGGCCGTTAAATCGGTTGTCACCGTCATGTTCGCGATCACTCCTCCGCTGACGAAGAGGAGCACCACCCACAGGATCACCGCCGCTCGAGCATGCAGCGTCACGAGGCTGGCTCATGAATCTGCATCAGCGACCGATCCCCTCCGGTCTCCTGTATGTCGACCGCCGTCAAGCGATCTCCATGACCGGTGAGGGTGATCGACGTGAGGTACTCCGCCGCCTGCGCATCCAATGGACGCAACGTTAACACCCAACCCTGCTGGTTTCCCTCAAATTTGATGTGGTAGAGCCGCCTCAGGACGGCGACCTCGCCCGCAAGGCTGGCCCGGATGGCCTCGATGAACGAGCGAATCAATGGATGACTGTTCACCGCGATGCGCTTCGTGCCCTCTTGCGTCGAAAGGGTGAGCTGGTCGCCCTGCACGAGGATGTGTTCTTCATAAGGCGAGATGACATGCTTTTCCACGCGATCAGGACGTGCATAGGCTAATGTGCCTTTCAACACCAGGGGCCGGGTCAGCATGGCCACCGTCCTGGTTTCGGTAAATCGATCCTCGCGCGATGTCACCTTCGCCATGAGCTCCATGAGTCCAGGCACATCCGATGGCTGCGCGCCGGTCTCCTGGTTTGCGTCGGCCGGTAACCAAGAGAGGAGACTACACAGGACTGTGAGACGGAAGAGCGCCGTCAGAGTTGTCATAAAAGTTGAACCAGTTGTAGGGATACAGGCGGCAATAATGTTCCAAACGACTGACGTACCGCTCGACCCAGGGGCGAAGCATTTCCGTTCGCTGTGCTCGGTCCAGATGAATGCTGTCCACCAACGGCTCAAAATGAATGGCATACTGCCGGCCGCCTTGGTAGAGCCCGAAAAACAGGACGATCGGGACTTGCAGGAGAGCGGCCAGCAAAAAAGGCCCCTCAGGAAACGACCTCGGCTTGCCCAGAAAGTCGCAGGTCATTCCTTTTTCGTCGCCGAAGACACGATCACCGAGAATACCGACCATTTCACCACGGTCTAACCGTTCCTTCACCGCGAGCATCGTATCCGGCGTGCCGGGGGGAATGATCCGCTCACGGATCTCCGGATGGAGGCTGTGGAGCACCGCATTCAGGTTCGAGGCAGCAGCCTCATGCATGATCACGGTGATCGGTAACTTCTGATCGAACAACCCATGTGCGCGAAGCACTTCGAAACTCCCCAGATGGGAACCCAGCAGGATGCAGCCGCGCTTCTGCGCGAGCACTGCCTGAAGCGCCGACGCGCCTTCCATGCGAATATCGAAATAGCGATGGCGTCCCGATAGGAGATACACCCGGTCATGGATGGTCGAGGCAAAGGCATGGAAATGGCGAAAAACATCTTTCCAGCCAGGGGGTCGCTTGAGAATGCGCTGCAAGTACTCACGCGAGATGCGTTGAGTCCCGCCTGAAAAGAAAAGGAAGTACAGACAAATGGGATAGAGAAACCAGCGCGCCACAGAACGGCCCAGTCGCAGGGTGATCCAGGTAAGGAGCCGGATAAGTCTGCGGCTGCCACGTTCCGGTTGACCGAGCCAGCGGGTGCTCATGATTGATCCTGCTCGATGACAGGCACGTTCCTCCGGAAGGTTCCTGCTGCAATACGATCATTCTCGCGCATGACGGCAAAGGAAACCTCCCGCTCCGACAATGGTTCCAACAGCAGGGTGAACGGTTCGCTTGGGCGTAAGAGTCGCATAAATTTCATTGATGTGACCGTGACGGGACCTCTCGCCCAATGGAGTTGTTCTTCTACCGCTCGCAAGAGCTCGGTCAGTAGGATCACTCCCGGCACGACAGGGTTGCCGGGAAAATGCCCTGCCAAGGCAGGATGGTCCTGGCTGATAGATCCCAGCACTTCTTGTCTCATCCCTTACCCTCGAGGCTGTCGACCTGGATGCAAGACACACTCGGCAAAGGCCTCCAGATGCTCGTGTGACAATTTGCCGGTGGCGTTTCGAGGCAACGAGGCGACCAGATACAACGGACGGGGAAGAAAGACCGGATCGATCCGTCTCCGCAGATCGGCGAGAATCGCCGCGCGCGTGACACCGGGAGCCACGACGAATGCGCTCAAGCGACCGTTGCCGGACCGGCCCTGATCGGGCCAATAAAACGTTCCATCCAGCACCCCGTTCACGCGGCTCAGTGTCATGTTGAGCGCCGCCAATGACGCGCGTTTCCCGGCCACCTTCACCAGATCGTAGTGCGGGCCGAGGAGGAGGAATTCACGTCTGTTGTGCATGCTGATGCGGTCCGTCAGTTGGAGCCATGCGCCTACGTGTCCGCCCATCACCCATGTGCTGCCACCCTCTTGTCTCATCCGTAACTCGTGACAGAGGGTCCAGAGGTCTCCATCCGTGGTATGGCGCGATGCGAGCATTCCGCCTTCTGTGCAACCGTAGATTTCATGGACCGGCACATGCCAGAGGTCTTCCGCATCCTGAGCGACTGAGCGGGCCAATGGCATGGTGGCAGAAATGATGCCTTCAAGGCCGGGCAGCATGGTCTGCTCACTGAGATAGGCGTTGAGATGGAAAGGCGTGGTCATCAACCAGGCCGGTGACGCCAGCCGTTCCAGGTCCGTCCGGATGTCCGCTGGCAGAATTGAATTGCCGGCATGGATACTCCAGCCCCATTGCAGCGGGAGCATGATGGTCGTTTCCAATCCATACATGTGTTGAGCCGGGACGGTCCCCACTGCTGTTCGGGCGGGTCGAGTGGAAAGGTCGAACTGCCGACCCAACGCCTTGGCTCCCATCACCAGCGAACCCCAGTTTTTTGCATGGGCTCGAGGTAAACCGCTGCTCCCTGAGGTAAAGACGATGGCGGCGATCCGATCGGCTGGAATTAATGGGTTCTCCGTGGACCCTGAGGCTTTCGACGCGAGCTCCGTGATATGGAACCGAGGTAACGTGATCTCCATATCGTCATGGTCTGTCAGCACATAGGACTCGGGATAGCGTTGCGAGACCTGTTGCAAGGGTTCGGCTGCCCGGCATGTGGGCAAGAGGCTGATCTGCCGGGCCACCAAAGCGGCCGCGAAGCCCACGGCAAAATGATACCGATCCCGGCAGAGGTTAATCGCATACCGTTTCCTGGGGAGTTGTGAAGCCAGCGCCCACACCGACCGAAGGAAATCCTGCACGGAGTAACCGCGATCATGACGCCAGGCCATCGTGCACTGAGGCGAGTCATGCGCGACAAGCGGATAGGCAGCTGGTGCGGAGAGAGGACGGGCGTAGGCTCGTTGCCCGTGAGAAGCCGGCGCAATCTGGCTGTCCATCGAACGCATCATCGGATCCGGTGTTGGGCAATGTGAGTTGTCAATGCACGCAACGAGGCCAGGGCTGCCCGGTTTTCCGAGCGCAATTCCACTCCATATCGTTTGGACACCGCCAGGGCGATCTCCAGCATATCGATTGAATCCAGGCCCAGGCCTTCTCCGAAGAGGGCCGCCGCAGGGTCGATGCTCGCGGGGAGTACTTCCAGTCTGAGCGATTCTACGATCAGCCTGGCCAGGTCTTGCTCAAGATCACCTTGTGTGCTCCGTCCGGTTTCTAGGGGTGTCGCCATGTCATTGTGCCTCAGGACGTGTGGCTGTGTGTTGGTCAGTAGGGGAATGAGGCATGGCTCGTCGGAGTCCGGCCTCTAAGATCTCATGGGGATTGTCCAGAAATGGTTTTCGATGCAGCGGGAGCCCCAGCCGATCCGCTTCCTCTACCAACAGGGTGAGATAGTCACCCAGATGGTCGGCCGTGAAGGCATTCGTATCGTGAAAGGTCACCACGACCGGGATGCTGTGATTCACGACCGGCAGGCCCTCCCGCAGGAATCGGGGTCGTAGACTTGCCAGTTGAGATCGGAAACTCCATCGCCGGAGCAGATGGATGCCCCAGTTCACTCCATCGAAGGCCTTCACATCCGACAACACCATGTGGAGTCTGTGCCTCCCATATCGGTCGAGGGTGGAGGAATTAAACAACCAGTATGGCGGTCTCACCAGCAAGGTTGGTCGGCCTGTGATGCGATCCAGGTCTTCCTTCCCGTCCCGGAGGGACCGATCCAGGTCAGTGAGTGACATGCCGGTATGGCTGAGGTGCCCACGTGGCGTTCCGGTATGCAGGCCCAATACGTGACCTTCGGCATGTTCAATCGCCAACATGGACCGGCCATCGGCCGACCCGCCGCCCCTCGGGTGTCTCGTTTGCACGAAGAAAATCGCTTTGGCATCCTGCTGCACCGGATTGCGTGCCAGTTGCCGCAGAACCTTGCCAGTATTGGCGTGCGGCCCGTCATCGAACGTGAGGAGGAAACGCAAGGTGAGTAGCGAGTCGACCGCTTTTGTCGACACGCCCTCTACCTCGCTGACCGTATTTGCTCGAATCGGGGCCGCGTTCACGATGCCACTCGCTATGACTGTGTCTTGAGCACCTTGCCCGTGCAGATGTAGCTGTTCGCATATATCCAGGAAATCGGTCCCGAGGTGGCCTGCTGTTGCACGTCCGTCAGACGAACTTTTAGGTTCAGTTTTTGGGCGTCTTCTTTGAGATTCTCGATGCAGCCATCCGGAGACCGGCCGCTCGAAATGACCTTCTCGACCTCATCAGTCTCATAATTGGGAATGGTGTAGTGAGGCCCACAGCCTGCCAGCAACAATACGATCCCGAGTGCCCACGACCTCTTCATAACGGTACTCCCTCCGTTGGCGATAAATGGATTGCCTGTCTGTCGAGTTGACTGTATGAAAGAGAGGCACATTTCTATACTGGGGGGACCCCTAGTTGTACCACAAGGCGCCCCGAGTTGTGTGCCATTCGTCGAGGGCGATCGCTTGCGGAGCCACGACGCAGACAATACAATGCTCGCGGCGTTCGCCAATCACTTAGCCTCGTCGTTCTTGCAGGGGAGGAGCCTATGCCGAGCAAGAAGAGTCCATCGCGGCGTCAGTCCGCATCATCCGACCAGACACAACAGGTGGAGGATTTCGAAAAGCTTGGGGTCTTCTATCTAGGGCGGCCCTATGATCTTGCCGCCAAGGAAGCCAAGCCGGGATGGCTGCTCTACGATTCGAAAGATTTGGTCACCCATGCGGTCTGCGTGGGTATGACAGGGAGCGGGAAGACCGGTCTCTGTGTCGGCCTGCTGGAAGAAGCCGCGATCGACGGCATCCCGGCCATCGTCATCGATCCCAAAGGTGATCTCGCCAACCTCCTGCTCACGTTTCCACAGCTCCGGGGGGAGGATTTTGCCCCGTGGATCAACGAGGACGACGCCCGCAAAAAAGGGCTTTCCCCAGCGGACTATGCGGCCCAGCAGGCCGGGCTATGGCAGAAGGGACTGAGCGAATGGGGACAGAACGGCGAGCGCATTCAAAAGCTGCGCGACGCAGCAGACTTCGTCGTCTACACGCCGGGGAGTAATGCTGGTCTGCCGGTGTCGATTCTGAAATCCTTTGCCGCCCCCTCACAGGAGACGCTCGACGATGTCGAACTCTTGCGCGAGCGCATCAGCACGACGGTCACCAGTTTGCTCGGGCTGGTCGGTGTGCAGGCCGACCCGATCAAGAGCCGTGAACACATTCTCCTGTCGTCGATCCTGGACAGCGCTTGGCGGAAGGGGCAGGACCTCGATTTGGCGACCCTCATTCAGCAGATTCAGACCCCACCGATGGCGAAGGTCGGCGTGGTTGATCTGGAATCGTTTTTCACGTCGAAGGAACGGTTTGCCTTGGCCATGCAACTGAACAATTTGCTTGCGGCACCCGGCTTTGCTGCCTGGATGGAAGGCGAGGCTCTGGATATCGGGCAGATGTTGTACGGACCATCGGGGAAGCCGCGCATCGCGATTTTTTCGATTGCCCATCTCAACGATGCCGAACGGATGTTCTTTGTCTCGCTGCTCTTGAACCAGACGTTAGGCTGGGTTCGTGCTCAGTCCGGCACCACCAGCCTGCGCGCCCTCCTCTATATGGATGAGATTTTCGGCTACTTTCCGCCGGTGGCAAACCCTCCGTCCAAGGCCCCTTTGCTGACGTTGCTCAAGCAGGCACGCGCCTTCGGGCTAGGCGTCGTGCTGGCCACGCAAAACCCGGTCGATCTGGACTATAAGGGGCTGGCCAACACCGGTACCTGGTTTATCGGTCGCTTGCAAACGGAACGCGACAAGGCGCGGGTGATCGAGGGTTTGGAAGGTGCAGCGGCCAGCAGCGGGAAAAAGTTCGATCGCCAACGGATGGAACAGATTCTCGCAGGGCTTGGGAACCGCGTATTCCTGTTGAACAACGTCCATGAAGATGCCCCGGAAGTCTTTCAGACCCGCTGGACGCTCTCATACCTGCGCGGTCCGCTCACGCGCACGCAAATTAAGCAGTTGATGGAACCACTCAAGACGTTAGGCGTCAGGGGTCAGGCGTCAGGGGGAGCAGAAAAAGGTGGATCTGGATTAGGGGCGGCACCAGCGATCGGGACTAGCTCCTCATGCCTCACGCCTCACGCCTCACGTCCGATGCTGCCTCCCGACGTGCCGCAATATTTTGTTCCGATACGAGGCACGCAGCCGCGCGAGAGCTCGCTGGTGTATCAGCCGATGGTGCTGGGTGTGGCGCAGGTGCGATTCGCGGATGCTAAGGCGGCGGTCGATACGGTGGAAGCTCGGACCCTCATGGCCCCCATCAGCGACGGAGCGGTGCCGGTCGAATGGGATCACGCGATGGCGGCGGATCTGGCCCTGTCCGACCTGGAACGTGATCCAATCATTGGTGCGCAGTTCGGCTCGCTTCCCGGCGTGGCAAGCAAGGCCAAACAGTACGAAAGTTGGAGGAACGACTTGTCCGGCTGGTTGTTCCGCACGCAGAAACTCGACCTGCTCCGCAGTCCCAGTACGAAAGGCCTGTCGAAGCCTGGTGAGTCTGAACGTGACTTTCGCTTACGGCTCCAGCAGGCTGGTCGTGAAGAACGTGATCAGCAGAGCGACGACCTCCGGAAAAAATATGCTCCCAAGATTGCTGCTCTGCAAGATCGTATCCGTCGGGCTGAGCAGATGGTCGAGCGGCAACAGGCGGAGTCGCGGAGCAGTCAGCTGCAGGCGGCGATCTCGGTCGGCGCAACCATCCTGGGAGCGTTTCTCGGGCGCAAGGCGATCAGTGCGAGCAATATCGGCAAGGCGACCACCGCGATCCGCGGGGCTGGCCGGGTGATCAAGGAATCGAAGGATGTGAGTCAGGCCGAGGACAACGTGACGGCGCTCCACCAGCATCTGGCTGAGTTAGAGGCCCAGTTCAAAACCGAAACGGAGGCGCTGGCTACGGCGACCCATCCCCTCACGGAGAAATTGGAAAGCCTGTCGTTGAGACCCACCAAGTCGAATATCACCATTAAGCTCGTCGCCCTCGCTTGGGCTCCGCATTGGCAGGATGAGCGCGGAACGCAGAGCCCTGCCTGGCAATGATTGGTGCGCGTTGTGGCTCCCGCGAGTCTGCTGAACGCGAGTCAAGTCTGAGCCATCCCGTATAAATCCCAGCCGTTCGATAGAATCGAAGCCATCCCACATTTCGGCTGACCTTGTCGACCCACGCGGGACCGTCGGGTTCAATCGACGTCAGGTTGTGGCGGTGGGTTCTCCGGGGAGTGCTTCTCGCCCCTAGGCGGGGTGGTGACCCAGTGGGAGCGGAGTGCGTGGCACAGGGTTGAACAATCCTGCTCGCTCCGTTGGGCCACAGGCCGCAGGACCTCCCATGCCACATGTTCGCCCAGCCGACGATAGGATTCGAATTGCGCCTCGTCGAAAAACTGATCCGAGGTCGGTTCGTGGGGAAATGCCGGATGGCGTGCCGCATAGTCCATATGTCGAGCAGGCCGTCGAGATTGTCGGATCGGATACAGCACGTATCTCAAGCGATACCTCGGTCATGACTACGGGCTTGTGCGAAGCAGAGTGAATGACTGTTCGTCGGGAGTCGGGGACGGATCGACCGGTGGCTGACAGCCCTCGCTTCATTCAGACCGGTTCCAGGAGCATGGCCGGTCGGGCAGAGGCATGACGAACTCTCTCCGACGACCGGCTAGTGCTTCCGGTCCCGTTGCATCAGCTTGTCGGTATAGGCCAACAGAATCGCTGAGCCCAGGAACGTCATGTGAATGAAAATCTTCCACTTGACGTGTTCGGGGTTCTCGTTCGCGATATCGACGAAGGATTTGAGTAGGTGAATACTGGAAATTCCGACCAGCGAGGCTGCCAGTTTGATCTTGATGGTGCCAGGGTCGACATGTGTCAGCCACTCCGGGCGGTCTGGGTGGGTCTCGAGCTCGAGCTTGCTCACGAACGTGGCGTAGCCACCGATGATGACCATGGTCAACAGGTTCGCCACCATCGTCACGTCAATCAGTCCGAGCACGCCCAACATGAATTTGGTTTCTTCGAGCTGCTTGAAGTGAATCCCCATCTCCCAGAGTTCAAGTAAGAACTTGGAGGCATAGAGCAGTTCGGCGATGATGAGGCCGCCATAGAGCGGTGCTTGAATCCATCGGCTGCCGAAGACCAGGAATTCGAAAACCTGCTCAACGCGGCTGAGTGATGTGGGATGTGATGGTGCGAGACCGGACGGAGACGGATGACTCACGCGTACGCTCACTCTCCTTTGTGAGCGCGTATCCTAGTGGGCGCGTCGAGTTCTGTCAATTGCCGGATGAGGGAATGTGAGATGAGGTGAATCGTTGCGCGTTCCAAGTCATGGGGGCGGAAGCCGCCTGCGCGAAGAGAAGGGTTCAGGAGGCGGCCGCCTGGTTGCGCTTATGCAGCCAGGTGTCGAGGATGGTCTGCAGGTTGTTCGGGCGGATCGGTTTGGCCACGTAGTCGTCCATCCCAGCGGCAAGGCACTGCTCGCGATCCCCCGCCATGGCGTTCGCCGTCATGGCGATGATCGGTGTATGGGTTGTCCGACCTTCCATCTTGCGGATCAGGGCGGTGGCTTCGAACCCGTCCATCTCGGGCATCTGACAGTCCATGAAGATCAGCGGATAGGGAGCGCGTTGGTGTGCCGCCACGGCTTCCTGGCCGTTTCCTGCGACATCAACCCGGCACCCAAGTTTTTCCAGCATCTTGCAGGCGACCTTCTGATTCACAGGATTGTCTTCCACCAGCAGCAAGCGAGTGATGGTTGAAGTCTGGGCTTCGGCCAGCCGGTGCCGCGTGATCAGCGGCGGTGCGGCGGCCTGATCCGGCGCTTCGGCTGGGGCCGGGTTGCCCAGCAGCAGGCCGAGGCAATCGAGCAATTGAGTCTGACGTAGTGGCTTGGTCAGATAGGCATCGATGCCGAGGGTTTGCGCGGTGGTTCCGTCACCCCGCCGCCCCACCGTGGTGAGAATGACTACACGCGTGGCAGCGGTTGCGGGATCGTTCTTGAGCCGCGTCGCCGTCTGGAATCCATCCATCTCCGGGAGGTGCAGTTCGATCAAGGCGAGGTCGAAGGGTTTCTGCATGGCTGAGGCCGCGCGTGCCACCTCGAAGGCCTGCGGGCCGCTCTGGGTACCCGTACAGTCCATCCCATGTGTCGCGAGTTGTTGTTGGAGAGCGTGTCTGGTGGTCTTATTCTGATCGACCAGAAGAATGCGGCGTCCGCGAAGCCGGGTCCAGGAGATCGGGGATGGCGGTGCCGCGAGCGCCGTTTCAGGGAGCTGCGCGGTAAACCAGAAGGTACTGCCCTGGCCTGGTTGGCTTTCGATTCCGATCTGGCCCTGCATCTGACTGACCAGGCGTTGGCAAATGACGAGGCCCAGACCGGTCCCGCCATATCGACGGGTTGTCGAGCTGTCGGCTTGACTGAAGGTTTGGAACAGTCGCGCCTGAGTGGCCTCGGGAATGCCGATCCCGGTATCCGTGATGGCGAACCGCAGGAGATCCGGGCCTCCGCGTTCTTCGCGCGTGACATGGAGAAAGACTTCGCCGGAGGACGTGAACTTGATGGCATTGCCGATCAGGTTGACCAGGATTTGACGGAGCCGGCCGGGATCGCCTAGGACGCCGATCGGAACCGCGGCATCGACCAGCCCGATCAACTCGAGGCCTTTGCTCTGCGCCTGTTCCGCGAGCAGCTCCAGCGTATCTTCTATGGTTGTCCGCAGGTCGAACGCCAACTGTTCAAAATGGAGTTTGCCGGCCTCAATCTTCGAGAAATCGAGAATGTCGTTCACTAGTGTCAACAAGGCGTCGCTCGAACGGCGGACCGTGTCGGCAAACTCATGTTGGTCCTCCGTGAGCGACGTATCCAGCAAGAGCCCGGTCATGCCGATGATGGCGTTCATCGGGGTTCGGATTTCGTGGCTCATGGTCGCAAGAAAGTCGGCTTTGAGCTGGGCGGTGTGGAGGGCCTCATCCCGTGCTTGCGCGAGCTCGACATTCTTGCATTCCAATTCGCGGGCGGCATGCGCCAGGGCCGCCTCTGCTTCCTTCCGATGGGTAATATCCTTCCCCATCGCGAGGAATCCGGTCATGGTGCCGTCACTGTTCCGCAGCGCCGTCACGGTTAGAAGGACGATCAGCCGGGCTCCGTCCTTTCGCACGTAGGTCCATTCCCGTTCGTCGAACCCACCGTGCTGGGCATTCTCGATCAAGACCTCGAAGCCCCGGATCGGACGCGCGTACGATTTGCTCAGCTCCTTGGCGCGTTGATCAATCTGCTCCGGTACGTGCAAGACTGTCAGTGGCTGTTCACCGATCATCTCGGCGGCGGAATAGCCCAGCAGCGTTTCTGCACCGGTATTAAACGTTGTGATCATGCCTTCAGTATTGGTGGCGATGATGGACACATGTGTCGCGCCGTCGAGAATGGCACTTAGTTGAAGGTTGGCCGACAGCAGGGCCTGTTCCAAGTGCTGGCGCGCGCTCACATCGGTCATGATGACCTGGAGAGCCGGCTTTCCTTCGAAGGTGATCGGGGCTGCCGTTACCTCCACATGGATGACGATGCCGTCGAGTCTCACAAAGCGCCCCTCGACCCGAGGGACGGCGTGGCCAGGTGATTGTATTGTGGAGATGCTGTCTTGCATCAACGAGAGTGACTCTGGATGGATCAGGTCGAGGACCTGTTTCCCGTACAGTTGCGATGGGGCCACGGCACCCAACAATGTCACACAGGCCTGGTTGGCAAAGGCAATTCTGCCCTCGCAATTGACGAACAGGGCGTGGGGCGACAATTCCACCAGTGAACGGTGTCTTCGTTCGCTTGCACGAAGGTTTTCCTCCATGTGTTTGGCGGCGGTGATGTCCATGGCAATGCCGGCCAAACGGTAGACGTGGCCGTTCTGATTCCTGATGGGGAAGCTGCGATCGCGAATCCATCGTATCGTTCCGGCAGACGTAATGATTCGGTATTCCTCGTCATAAGGCAGAGAGGATTGGCACGCTGCCGCGATTTCTATACGTTCACGATCCTCTGGGTGTATGCACTCGATCCAAAGCATGGGATCCGCATACAAGGCGGCACGAGACCGGCCCCAGATAGTCTCGAAGGCGGAGCTGACATAGAGCAGGTGGTGCTTGTCGGCGGACGTGAGCCAAAACACCGCATCGATATGTTCCGCCAGCTGCCGAAAGCGTTCTTCGCTCTCCCGGAGGGCCTCTTCCAGCGCTTTCCTGGCTGAGATATCGAGACGGATCCCGGCGACCCGCAATGGCGCGCCATTGGCATCGCGCGTGAGCACATGCCCGGTATCGAAGACCCAGTGCCAGCCTCTTGATTTGGTGCGCAGTCGATGTTCGCTGGAATAGAGGGGCGTCTCTCCACGGAGGTGTGCCGAGACAGCCGCCATAACCGCAGGCCTGTCGTCGGGGTGCACCAGTTGTTCCCATGTCTGGACGTGGGGCTCGAGGTCATCAAGCCCGTATCCGATCATGCTCGCCCACCGATCATTAAAGGTCACGTGCCCCGTGGGGATGTTCCAGTCCCACGTGCCCATCTCGGAGCCGCTCACAATCATCTCGATCCGACTTGCCTGCGCGTCCACTGTCTGTTCTTGGACCGTCAGCAGCCTCTCCAGCTCGGCGATCCGCGCCTGCAGCTGTGCGATAGTAGGATCGTCTGTGCTGGTCCCGTTGATCCCAGAGAGGGCTGTGGCGGAGGCCTGCGGCAACGGTGTCATGTTCACATGAGGTGCGAGGGCAATCTGTGCGCAGAGGGCCAAGGGTTTGAAGAGCTGCGCCGTACTCTCTGGGATGACGTCTTTGCTGAACAGGATGACCGAGAACAATTCCCCATCGGGAAGCGGTGCTCCGAATCCCAGCACCGAACGGATGCCATACTTGAGTACGAACTCCTCCTGCGCAGGAATATAGGGGCTCCCTTCGGCATGGAGAATGTGAAAGACGTTGAACGTATGCTCCTGCGAGTCGAGGAGCAGGTCATGGGCCGGTTCTGTGGGATGAGGGAGCGAGACGCCCAATTGGCGGAAGAGCTGGCTGAACATGGGCAGTTGGTCGACTTCGTCCGGGCTGCCGAGCGGGATGACCCTGAATCGGCTGGAGAGCGCGGGGTCGTTCCAGCCTGGGAGAGCGCCTGCACTGGCCAGCAAGGTTAAGCATGTGAGGGACAAATGATCGGGGCGTTTCCCAAGCCGCATGGCCGCCAGGTCTTGAAGCTCCGGCGCCAGGCGGTAGTAGGGGTGGGTCTTGAAGAGTCGGACCAGGACGCAGGCCGGTTCCTCGGTTTGGGCCATGGTCAATGATGTGTATAGGTAGCGAACGAGGCGGTCGGCGACCGCTTCGAGATTCATTGCACCTGTACCGAGCATGCGGAGGGCTGCACCGCAGACCGTCATGTCCCGCAGATGGAACGATCGAAGATGGTACATGTGCAGAGTGAACCCCTGGAGGGAGAAAGACCTCGCCGGATACTCTGTCGGCGCGCGGTCGGAGGAACTTGAGCGGTTGACGGCTGTGCATGCAGCGATGCCTCGATCAGGATAAATGTGTCAGGTAGAAGGCGGCAGCCTGGGATCTCCTGGTGAGGTGCAGCTTGGTGTACACGTTGGCCAGATAATTCTTGACCGTTTTGTCGCTGAGGCCGAGTTCGGCGGCGATTTCCTTATTCGTTTTCCCCTGGGCAATGAGCGGGAGCAGGCGCTGCTCCTGAGGCGACAGGAGATGACGTCCCCGCTCGGGTTCCCGATCGGCGAGCTTGCGGAGATAGGCAAAGGTGTGGCGGGTCATGCCGGGATCGAGGTACGACTGCCCCTTGGTAATGGTGCGCAAGGCATGCATCAGCGTGTCGGTTCCGGCGTCCTGCAGGACGTACCCATGGGCACCGGTGGCCACGGCGGACAACAGGATGGTGTCATCAAGCGTGTCCGCAAGGAACAGGAGGCGCGTCGCCGGAAGACGCGAGAGGATATCCTTGGCCGTCTCGATACCCTTGCCGTCCTGAACCCGCAAATCGAGCATCACGATGTCGGGCTTGAGTTGGAGAATGAGCGGGAGCGCCTCCGCCCGCGAGTTTGCCTCTCCGACCACGGTAAAGTCTGTGACGGACTCCAAGAGCGTGCGTATGCCCACTCGCACCAGTTCTTGCGGGTTGACGATGAACACCTGTGCCGTTTTTCCCTGTACCTGATTCATATGTGTATTCCAAGTTGATGGATGCTGGATGTGATTATCATTCAGTAGGCTGAGAAGGGACTCTGGTTCCTTCTCCAGCGGCCCTTTGGGATCGTTGGCTAACATGGAGCAAGCGGGCGTTTGACCGATCAATCGAGTGGGTTTTTGGTCGCGATGGGTCTGCATAGCTCTCCCTTCCTTTCCCAGAGTCGATATGGCTAGCTGTCTTCACGCGGTCCACTCCGGCACCATTGCGAGGCCACGATTTTCCGAAGTAGAAATGCCACCGAATGAACCGTCAGGAAACCTCCGCCAAGTGATTGAAGTTGAGTTGCTCCATGGTTGGGAGCGGGCTCTGGACTCGGACACCGACATCGACCTGGGAGAGAGCCAGCACCACGTTCTTCCCGCCGAACCCGAAGCTGTTGATCAGGGCCTTTCCGATGCGAGAGGGTCTGCCCTGTAAGGCCACATAGTCCAAATCGCAAGCGGGGTCCGGGTTGGTCAGATGCAAGGTTGGGGGAATAAACTGATTCTCCATGGCCAGTGCTGTTCCAATGACCTGGAACGCGCCGCTGGCGGCGAAGGCATGTCCCAGGGCCGACTTAAATGAGCTGACGGGCACTCGATAGGCATGGGATCCCAGTACCTGCTTCACGGTCTGTGTTTCGAGCGCATCCAAATCCATGGTGCCCAGCCCGCAGGCGTTCACGTAGTCCACCTCTTCCGGGAACCAATGCGCTGTCGAGAGGGCCAGTTGAGCCGCACGCTGTTGCTCGTGTCCCGTGGCGGCAGGTTTCACCATCGAATAGGCATCGCAGGTGAAACCCCATCCTTCCAGTTCGGCATGCATCTTCGCGCCGCGCGCGCGCGCGTGCTCGTAGTCTTCCAGGATGAAGCAACCGGCGCCTTCGCCCAGTACCATGCCGCAGCGGGTTTTGTCGAAGGGGCGGGGGAGATTGCGAATCGCCCCGCGCTCATCTGGCGCCAGCGCGCGACCGGCGTCCATCGCGGCGTAGACGCTTGGGTGAAGGGGCGCTTCCGTGCCGCCTACCACGACGAGATCGGACTGCCCGGATTTGATCCACTCATATGCCCGCCCCATGGCATTGGCCGTGGAAGAGCATCCGATCGAATAGGTTTCGCAGGGGCCGTGCAGCCCCAGCACGATAGCCACTTCCGACGAAATGGCGTTGGGAAAGGTCATGCCCATGGTGAAGGGATTGACCCGCTCATAGGCGTTGCGTTTCGCCGCATCATGGAATTCGAACGCTTCTTTCATGCCTCCGATCGAGGTGCCGATGCTGATGCCGATGGAGGCACGATTCTCCCGCTCCAGATCGAGGCCTGAATCGCGGACGGCCATCATCGCAGAAGCTACGGCAAACTGGGTCGCACGTCCCATGCGGCGCGCCTGCTTGCGATGCAGAAAATCTTCGGGATCGAAATCCCGCACCTCCGCCGCGAGACAAGCATGAAACGGTGACGTGTCGAAGGAGGTAATCGGCTTGACCGCACTTTCCCCCCGGCTCAGCAGATGCCAAAACAGGTTCACGGTGCAACCGAGAGGGGAGATCACTCCCATTCCGGTGATGACGACTCGACGTGCTGTGTGTGGCTTCATGGTGTCCTCCTGTGTGTTCAAGAGAGGAAAAGGTTGTGTCGTCAATGGGCATGCCAGGTATGCATGTGTTCACGATGCGCCTCCGGTAACGTGGAGTCGGGGTAAAACGCGGCGTAAAAGTCTTCGTCCAGATGATGAGTCTGACAGGCCACGATCGACTTGCAGGCATCGGCGTGTGCCGGGAAGCGTCCGTATGTGGCGAGGACATATTCCGTGAATGCGATGGTCGCATCAATCGCGCGCTCGGAATGTTGCGGGACCTGCTGGGTGGTCGTGGGGCTCACCCATGGCTGTTCGTTCGGCTTCCGATAGGTGCCGCTCGGTCCGAACTTGCTGGCGACGAGCCGGGTCACGGCTTCCCTCATCGAGGGAACGAACGGCGGCGTAGGCCCTTCCCACACCTGCGGAAGGCCGACCGGATTGGCCCGGAGGGGTTTGCCGGGGGGGACCACGAAGTGGAAGCCTAAGCCGGGATAGATGTGAGGCTCCATGCCCAATAGGTGACGGCCGCTGCCTACGCTTTGGATGCCGCCGCCGAGGCCTAGGGCTTGCTGCATCAGCGCGATATGCTCGCAGATGATGCCTTGCTCCTGAATCGCGGTCTCGCAAATGGCGGCATCGAGCTCGCGCAAGCTGAACATCCGGCGCGTGGCGATGTTGTCGTGCAGATGCCCGCCCGCGCTCTTGCGGAACATATCGAGGCCGCAGGCGGCGTTCCCGTTGTCCGTATCGACGATGAAGTACCCGGTGTCCTCGCTGAACATCGTCAGAAGGAGATTCAGGTACAATAGCGCGATGTTGGTCACGGGCATGAAAAGGGTGGAGCCGGGTCGATTCGTATACCATTGGTTGAACGGCAGCATGAACGGAACTTCGCGCGGGATCTCCAGCCGGGACGATTGGAGCTGCACGACGTTCAGATCCCAGGAGTGATCAGGGGCGGAAGCGTCGGCCACAAAAAACACTCCGTCATCGTTGGTGTAAAACAGTTGCGTTGTGTGCGCAGCACAGGGGCTTGGGACGGTGCGGCTTTCAAAGTTCATCAGGGCGTGCCCCTGTCCTGCACTTGTGCCGGGGCGACCGACGAATTGCATGTCGCCCAGATTGCGCCCCGATCGGCCGACCGCGGCATAGATGAGATACCGTTCCTCCTCTCGCCTCAGGGGTATGGGCTCATGGTGACTGGTGTATTGAAGCGGGCCGCCGGGCAGGGTCATGCCGCGTCCGAATCGACGGGTCTTGCGTTGTTGCAGGAGGTCGAGCAGGGTGAATGTGGCCTCCATCGTTGCAGGATGTGCAGCAATCTGCGTCATGGGGTCCTCCTTCCCGGGGGGCGAGGGCATTATGGGCCGACCCGGGCTTCTGAATGGCTAGGGTTCAGGGTCGTCACGCGAGGCGTGAGGCCGTTGGTGAGACTGTACGAGAGGCGCGTTCAAGCGTCACCTACCCATCGGGGTAGGCAGGCTCTGCATCCCCGGGGAGGTCAACTCGTGACGGGCGGGGAGGAGAGCGGTTCGGCATGAGGCATGCGCGTTAATCTGGTTTGTTTGAAGAGGAAGCAGGGAGACGATCGTCGCTCGGCGGAGAGGATGGCATGGTTCGATGCTGCTCGCCGGTTTGCCAGTAGGCAATGGCGCTCCATCGATTTTCGACACCGATTTTCTGGAAGACGTTTTTTAGATGAAATTTAATGGTGTTCAAACTCACGTTGAGGATGACTGAGATTTCCCAGTTCGTCTTGCCTGCGGCGACCCACCGGAGAATTTCCTCCTCCCGTTTGCTGAGGACCGCTACCTGTTGAACGGGCCGCTGCGGTTTCCACGAGGAGCTGCAGCGCATATAACTCAAGTGAAAGTGCGGGGTCAGAATGTCGAGTAGGAGACGGAGCTTGTCGGCTTGTTTTGCATCGAAATTGCTGAAGGCGAAGTAGGAACAGGAGCCGTTTGCACCCCGTACTCCGGCAGAGAGGCAGGTTTTTATGCCGAAGTCGAGTTTGAGCGAGGTGATTTCCTTGGGTTCGTGGGAGCTTGGTTGATCCGCACTCGAGGTGACGGTCTGTCCGGACGTAATGAGCCCGTGGACTGCCGGATCCGCCGCCAAGCCTTGACCCATATAGAGTTGGCAGAATTCTCGAGGGTAGGTGGAATGGCCAAGCGAAGGGTCCACGCCGCGGAGCAGGTCGACGGCACCGCAGCCGGAAAATTCATAGGGAACGACCCGCTGCATGGCCGAGACAAGCTGCCAGACTCCGTCGGTTCGGTGCAGGGACCGCGCTTCATACATGATCTCCCCGAGCCGCTGAAATTCTTTCGATGAAAACGCGGCGTGACTCATGCTGTTCCCTTCCGATGCGCTGGACTCTCTGCAGCAAAGGAAGCTTGGGGATACGCAGGTTGAGAATCCGGGACCTGGTTCGTACTCAAGCAGTTGTGCCCTGGTGGAGCATGCCGATTGTACCGCCCGTTGGCCCGCCGTATCTAGGGTAATTAGAGCCTAGTATAGAGTGCGTAGGAGATGAACCGCAATCCAGAAAAGGATACCGCCGGGACAAACAAGAGCTGCGGTCGCGACGGGTTCCAGGTGCTCTGCTAGCGCTGGATCTTCAGGGTGGGCCCCAGGGTGAGCCACTTCGTGGGGCCGAGTGCGGCCATGTGCGGAAGGTGAGCCACATACCAGAACACGATGTCCTGTTCTTGAACGCCCTGATTGTCTTCGTCATAACCGAGCTGGCCACGGGCTCCGAACACCCAAGGGATATCCTCGTCCGGCTTGGCACGGCGGATCGCGACATCGTGGTCGGCAAAGCCATCGCGTTCTCCATCGTCTTTGAGAGGCGCGTAGCCGTCACCGGGAAGGACCCAGACGCCATGTCCTGTCGGCTGGTCACGCACGAACCAGGTTCGATGGGTGCTCAGGTTTTTGACGTCATTCCGTTCATTCGTATGTTTCTTCCACCCCGGGCCCCAGCCTCTATCCGATCCTCCGTCGTCGTGCATGAACACTTGGTCCATCCCGTTGCCGTTGATGTCGAAGTCAAACCGCCAGTAGGGATGGTGCACGTGATCGGTATTGCACGAGAGCCCACGACTTTGGACAATCGGCCGTATTTCGCCGTCGTCGGAAAAGTGCCAGGATTGGTAAATGTGGTATTCGCCGATCCTCGCGTAGATGCCGAGTTCCAACCACTTCACCCCGTTCAGATTGGAACTCTCGACACAGACCTTGTGGTCTCCGCAGTTCACAATCGGGACCAGATCCTGCCACCGCAGCCGGTCTTGAAAGGGACCGCAGCGCCCGCTGTCGGCACGCGAGCCGAACCAGGTGAAGGGGTTCCACCAGCGACGCTCCTTGACATATTTCACGCGCACGACCGGCATGCTGGCTTTGCCCAGGACCTGTTCCCCGCCGTAGGTGACATTGCGAAGGGCGAGACCGGTATTGTCTTTGACTTCGTAGTCGAAGCTCCAGCGTCCCCAGTCAATATGTTCCGACGCCTGGTCCGCCAAGCCTGGAAGCGGCAGGGTGAGGGTGCAGAGCAGCAGCAGGGCAGTCACTGCAGAGCGTATCATCCGGTATCCTTTCGCTCGCCTATCGAGGCGGTTCATCCCCCGCGTCCAGCACGCGATCTTCCGTAAGGTCCACCTGAGCCCAATATTTGGGGTCCCCGTCCTGTCCCTGGGAGAAGGTAATCCAGATTACCCGGTGTTCATACCCTGGGTCGTTCTTAAAAAAGCCACGATCCGGCTGCATCAAGAGCCCATGTCCTTGCAGGGCCTGCACCTTGTCGGCGAGACGTGCATCGGCACGGGCTAACTCGATCCCTCGCTGAACGTCCTGCGGTCCTTCGGGAGGCAGATAGCCTTCATTTCGAGAGGCCTGCAGCACCGTCGTGTCTTTCATGCGCACGTCGATCGCGACATTGTTGCTGTAGCTGAAGTAGGTGAGTCTGGTGAATCGCGCCTGATTCCGACAGCAACCGAACGAGACTTTGCCTTCCGGCGGCAGGCGATCCGCATCGATGAACCCCCAGCGGGCACCCAAGAGGGAAGCCACCTTGGGGTCGGCTTCGGCCGTTTTCCGCATCGCGGCAATCTCAGACTCTGAGAGCACTGCAGCCTGATTCGGCGACCGCGTGACGGCCGCCTCGACCATAGTCCCGGCCATCTTGGGTTTGATGTGCCCGACGGATTCGTCGGCTGTGAACTCCAGGGCATGTCTGGTCGGGATCTGAGCGGGGAGCGGCGTTTTGGGGATGACGGTTTCCGGATCTTCTGGGCCAAACGGACCACGGGAGGCGGCATCGAGACTGCAGCCGGAACTGACGATGAACAACAGCAGCGTCACGTATGTCCACATTGCGAATCGAGCTCCCATGCGCATTACACGATCGCCAACTTGGCGGCCACGCCGAGCGCCAGTCTGGAAACCTGGGCCGCTGCCTTGATGACGGCAGCGCGCCGCTTTCGCGAGGCGGCATCCAGAATGGCCTTGGTCAAAAGATCCTTATACGTGGTGATTTCGTCGGCCTCGAAGGGAACGATCTGGGCCACCGTCTCATTGTTGAAGGTGTTGGCCAGTTGCAGATACAGGTTGGAGATCTCTGCCGCGTAGATCCCGCGACGCAGGGGGTCGTTTTTATAGGTTTCAAACTTCTTTCGCAAGGCTGCCACAGCGTCAAGGAGAGCCGTTTGCCGCACTTTGGTATCGTCCTGACGGCCGACGGCGAACTCTACACTTCCTAACTGCTCGATCAGTACTTGCGCTTCATCCCGGGCATGCTCCACCTGGGTCGCCAGCTGCTCGATGTCGGTGGTGGCGCTTTCGGCGGTCTCCATCAATTGTTTGATGAGGCTGTCATTGTCTTGGAGGAAGGTGACCACTCCCTCGATGCTGCGGTTCATAGAGGCCTCCGTTACTGTCCGTCGTCTTTCTTCAGTCGGTCGAGGAGTTCCACCAGGTCGGCGGTGAAGGTCTGGGCACGTGCCAACCCGCCGATACGCAGGATGCGTGCGCCCACGACTTCTTCCAGCGCGTCGTTGACGGTTCGGGAGTGATTCAAGATCCCCATGATTTGTTCGGATCGGTCGGGGGCTTGATCTAAGATCGAGGCGACGAATTCCGGATCGACGGAAGCCAGGGCCGATTGTTTGGCGAAGCGCTGGAGCTGGGCATGGAGAGTTGCCGTCTGCTTCCACGAGTCGTTGAGGGCGTTGGCCGTATCTCGCAAGCCGCAGAAATCCTCTTCGAATTGATCCCAGACTGCTTTCTCAAGTCCTTGCGCATCGGCCATGTAGATGAGGCTCATGAGGTACGCCGCGGCGTAGGCGGCGTCGCCCTTCTTGTTGGTCACGTTCCGGAACGAGGCCAGGACGAAGCGGTGTTTGGTTTCCTGGATTTGGAGCGACTTGAAGCTCTCGTGCAGCGAGCTGCGAGCCTGTTCGAGGAACTTGATCCGGGCGTCGGTCTCTTTTTGGAACAGATCGATGTTGGTCTGTGCGGCATCGATCTTGGTGCCTTCCAGTTGAATGAGATCCCGTACCGAGCTGCTATGGATCGAATGGCAACCGGAGGCCACCAGGAGAAGCATGACCATGTACAGGACCGGTAGGCTTCGTCGGATCATGGATGGCTCCTTCTTCTCACTCTGCTCACTGACGGATTGCCTGATCATCGGCGCACCTGGCGCAGCGCATCGGCCAATGCCTGGGTATCGGTTCGGCTGAGGGTAACATCGATGTCCAAGTACTGTTTGATGATGGCGTTGATGCGGCGGAGGGCCTCGACATTGGTCCGATACCTATCGAACGCCGTGAGGTCAACGGCCGAAGCAGCCTGGGAATCTGCAGTGACTCGCTGCTCGATGCGTGCGATCAGCTCGGGGAGCTGCTGGATGAGGTTGCTCATGTCGCCTGAACCAGCCAGGAAGACGGGTTGTCCGTTCGGCCCCTTGCGTTCAGGAAGTGATTTGAGGCGGATCTCATTGACCAGGGCAATGACCTCGGGGCCCAGCAGTTTGGCATCGTCTTCGGTGATAGTGGTATCCGGAACGTCCAGGAGTCGGGGATTGGTGGTCGCCCATTGCAGCGCCAGGTTCAGCTTGAGCCGGGTTTGGATGAAGCGATACCACTGCTGATGCCGAGTGGTGATGTTGCCGACCAGTTCACGATACTGCTGCATGAGCTGTTCGTTTTCGGTATAGGCCTGGTCCTTCGCCACGAGCGCCTGTTTGATTTCGGGCGGTGTGGTGCAGGCGGCGAGCGAGACAACAATCAGCCAGCTACAGATGCGCAACATCCTCATCGGGATGCCTCCCAGTAAATGTCTCGGATCAGATCCGCCTCTGGTGATAGGCAAGCTACGTACCTCGCCAGAACCGATTCAGGGCCGGGCCTGATTAGTCGCGGAATCTCACATGCTGCAAGCAAAAACGTCGACCTGTCGCAAACTGACACATTATTGGCTATCTGATGGACCGTACCTATTCCGATACGGGTGTATCGAAGTCAATACAGGGGGACCTGTGCACTCTCTCGGTATTGGCGGGAGCAGTTACGAGGGGGGCAGGGCTTTTCGCAGAGCGGCGAGGGTGGACAGATCAAGGCCGGCCGACCTGAGCTGTTCATCGGTGGCCTCGGCAATCAGCTCGAGGCTGCCGAATTGTTTCAGGAGTCGTTTTCGGCGAATCTCGCCGATGCCGGAGATTTGGTCCAGTTCGGAGGAGAATAAGGCCTTGCCTCTCAGCTTCCGGTGATAGGTCACCGCAAATCGATGGGCTTCGTCTCGAATCCGTTGGACTAGGTGCGTGGCCGGCGAGGTCGGCCGCAGGAGGATAGGATTCTTTCGTCCCGGCAGGAAAATACGCTCCTCCTTGTCGCCACGGGCTTTTGCCAGGCCCATGATCGGGATCTGTTCCTGCCCGACCTGCTTGAGGCCTTCAAGCGCGGCGCTCAACTGGCCCAATCCGCCGTCGATGAGAATCAGATCCGGGCGGGCCAGCTCTTCAGTGGCGCCGTAGCGTCGCATCACGGCTTCTTGCATGCTGGCAAAATCGTTGGCACCCTCGACGGTCTTAATCCTGAATTTGCGGTAATCGGACTTCTTAGCCTGCCCGTCTTCCCACACGACCAATGAAGCGACCGACTGATTGCCCATGATATTCGAGATGTCGAATCCTTCAATGCGATGCGGGGCCTTCTCGAGGCGAAGCAGGCGTTTCAACTCCGCCGTGGCCTGACGGTCCAACGCTTCATTGCGAAGATGGTCGGCAATCGCGGCGCCGGCATTTTCTTCGGCGAGCAGCACCAATTGATGCTTGGCGCCACGCTCGGGAGCCATGATGCGCACAGTCTCGCCCTTTTTTTCGGTCAGCCACTGTTCGATCAGCGGGGCGTCGTCGAGTGTGGTCGGCACCAGGAGCTCTTTAGGTGGTTGCCCTTCTTTATTATAGAACTGCTCAATCGCGGAACGGACCAACTCTTCGTCGCCGGCATCGCCGGACTGCGGCCAGAAAAAATCTTTGCGTCCGATCAGCAAGCCTCCGCGCACAAACAGCAGTTGAAGGTCTGCCGCTGTCCCCTGCCGAGCCAAGCCGACCACATCTTGATCGGAGGCGCTGATCTGGGTGATACGTTGTTTCTCAAGGGTGCGTTCGACGCTGAATAGTCGGTCCCGCAAGCGGGCTGCTTCTTCGAACTGCTCCCGCTCCGCCGCCCCCTCCATCTCCTCTCGAAGGCTGTCCAGGAGTTCCCGGTCTCGTCCCTCGAGAAACTGGCGGACTTGTTTCACGATCAGGTGATATTCGTCCCGAGATTGGTTGCCGATGCAGGGCGCCATGCATCGCTTGATCTCGAACTCGATGCAGGCCCGTTCGGCCTTGCCGTTGATGTCGATTTCGCAGGTGGCTAGTGGAAACACTTTCCGGATGACCTTCAGCGTCTCGCGCAGCGCGCCCGCCGGCGTGTAGGGACCATAGTAAAGCGCGCCGTCTTTTTGCACGCGCCGGACGATGGAGAGCCGCGGAAAATCTTCTTTGATAGGCAGGCGCAGGTAGGGGTACTGCTTGTCGTCCCGGAGGACCACGTTAAAACGCGGGTGGTGACGCTTGATCAGGTTGCTTTCGAGGATCAGTGCTTCCAGAACGGAGCGGGTGACGATGGTTTCGAGATCGGCGATCTCATTGACGAGCAGGCTGGTTTTGGGTGTCTGGTCGCTGCCCTTTTGGAAATACGAGCGGACCCGGTCTGCCAGCACGGCGGCCTTGCCGACGTACAGAATTTCCTTCTTCTCATTCTTAAAGAGATAGCAGCCGGGTTGTTCCGGCAAGTGGGCGAGTTTGGATTGCAGGAGATCCGTTGTCATGCATGAACCATCCTCAGGCAGGATATCAAGAATCCGGCTCGTTTGCTTCGACCTAGAGAGGTAGCGGGCGGCGTGAGTTACCGAAGTGTTCGCACAAAGGACGGACTCAGAGCGCCTCTGGCAACTTCTGCTACGGGCCCCTTCATCGTCAAGCTGAAATCATGAGCGACTTCGATGTTGAGCATCCCCCCCGGCATCTTGACCGTGACCGGGCTTTTGACCAAGCCGAGCCGGACGGCAGCGCTGGCGGCGGCGCAGGACGAGGAACCGGAGGCTTGGGTTTCTCCCGCGCCTCGTTCCCAAATCAGAATATAGATTTCCTTTGGGCCGGTCGGCACCGTGAGCTGGACGTTGGTGCGTTTGGGAAACAGGGGATGGTTCTCCAGCGCCGGTCCGATTGTCAACAGGTCCTCCCGACTCCAGGCCTCTCCGGCCTTCTTGAAGAGCACGCAATGGGGGTTGCCGACGCTGACTCCCGTGAATTGGAGCGATCGCCCTGCTGCCTCGATGGGAACTTGGATCAGTTCGTCCATGGGAAGGGTGCAGGGGAGAGCTGCCGGTTGAAACGAGGCCTGCCCCATCTCGACGGTGGCCGCTGCAGCATCGCCATGGCGATCGAGATGGAGCGAGATGGATACCAGGCCGCCCTTGGTCTCAACGGTAAACTGTTTTTTCTTGGTCTTGCCGGTGGCATGCAGATAGCGGGCGAAGATGCGCAATCCATTGCCGGATTTCTCGGCCTCACTCCCGTCGGGATTGAAAATACGCAGACCGAAGTCGGCGTTCTTGGAGGGGACCAGCGCGAGGATGCCGTCACTCCCCAGGCCCCAATGCCGATCGCAGATGCCACGGATTTTTCCGACGGTGAGCTTGAACGTCAGGTCCGTGGGGTCCATGACCAGATAGTCGTTGCCGAGTCCGTGCCCGCGAAAAAACCCATTCTTCATGCCTGGTCTCCTTGAGGGAATCTGTAAAACGCTGGTAGTCTTGCGTCAATGGGCAAGAGAAGGTACTGCGTCGCTTCTTATTTCGTCAATGGGGGAAGTGCGAACAGCCGACGAGTCTTACACGAGCGCTGTCCCGGGCGGGCGCTCGATGAGTTCTACTTCGTAGCCGTCCGGCGCGTCGATGAAGATGAAGCGGCCGCCGGAGGAGGTGCGGGTGGGGCCGTCGGTGATCCTGACCTGCTTGGCTCCCAGAGCCAGGATCGTGTCATCAAGATTCTCGACTTCGAAGGCGAGGTGAACCAAATCCTCCTGTACCGTCACGGGCCCACTCGCGGGAAAACTGCAGAGTTCGATGAGTTCCTCGCTGTTGGGCACCTTCAAGAAAGCCAAATGCGATCCGCGAGGAGACACCTTCCGCTCCATGACCTCCAGCCCCAACACTTCTGTATAGAACCGGATGGTTTGATCCATGTCGCTGACCCGCATCCGGGTGTGGAGGAGTTTTGTGACGTGCATCGTCCTGTCTCCTTTGCCGACTGTTGAAAACATCCCCCAGCTGCGTTCTCAGTCGCTCGACCCCCTCAACGCACCCTGCCCGCGTACGCCTCGGGGTCCTCGTTCCTTGCGGCCTTGCTGGAGAATGTTTTGAGCAGCCTGTGAAATGATCCCTGCAAAGAACCGAAAGAAGAATTCAAGAAAGATCTGGCCATTGCGATTTCTTAATTCACGTCGATCTCGCCGCTCCGGCCGTCTTGCGAAGCAGGATCTCGGCATATCCAGGAATAAGAAAATTCGGCATGGGACCGATTTCCTTGTAGCCTTGCTTGCGGTAGAAGGCGCGGGCCCCGTCATTGAAATCCGACACGCAGGCGAACAGATTCTTGGCCCGCGAGAACGTGAGCGATTCGATGTGGGACAGTAACTGACTACCGAGACCCTGGCCTATGGCGGAAGGGGCGATCCCGAGCAACTCCAAATAGTCGCCGAATAGAAACTTTTGCCGCACGATGGCGATCCCCAGCACAGTTCTGTCGACTTCCATGACGAATGTGTCCCGCCCTTGCGGCATCGGCGAGAAGATCCGGCCCCAATCGTCGGCGGTAAATCCGAGCCGCTTCCAGGGATCGGAGTCGGTGAGGATTCGGATGACGGCGTCGCGATCCTCCTGCCGCATCTCACGGATTATGGCTTGAGGGGGGCTGTCGCTTGGTTGCATCGCAAAAGGTCCGATACGGTCATCGGGGTCAGGCCTTTGGCCGGTAAGAGAGTGGTAGCCAGGGTTTCGGTCACTTCGCGGGTATGTTTGCCCTTCCCGTTGGCATGCAAGACGATCACACTGCCCGGTTTCATTCGCTTCTGCACGCGAGCCAGGATCGCGTCGGCCGTGAGCGTCGGGTCGGGGTCTCCGGATTCGATGTTCCACAAGATAAACCGAAGGCCCAGGTCTTTCACGGCTTCAACCGTCTGGTCATTATATTCACCATAGGGCGGTCGAAACAGGGTCGTCGAGCGACCATACTTTGTCTTGAGGACTCGCACCGGTCCCTGGATTTCCCTCTGTTGTTCCTCCATCTCATGCGTCGGTAGATGGGCGTGAACCTCGCCATGGGTCCCGACTTCGAAAAAGGGAACGGCCAGCAGCTCCTTCACCTCGGCGTCATGTCTGGTCATCCATCGGCCGGACATGAAAAATGTGGCCGGAATTTTGTTCGCAATGAGGAAATCGATCAGCTCGCGATCGAATCCCGAGGCCGTGCGAACCGGACAAAGATCATAGGTCAGCGCAACCGCTGGGCAGGATGGAGGACCGGCCTTGATGACCTGTGCCTCCGCCGGGTGATCATGAGCAACCAGCGCCATCGCGCAGATCGCCGACAAGCCGATCCTCAGACGGTTCCATCGCATGGAGGGGAGTATACCCGATGGCTCGAAGCGGCGATAGTTGACGGTCTATCAGGGTGGCTGCTACGGTGAAACCATGCAGGGGCCTGATTGGCAAATCGGTCGCATGTTCGGGATTCCCATACGGGTGCACGCCTCGTGGCTCTTCGTCTTTTTCTTTGTGACCTGGTCGCTTGCCACAGGGTATCTGCCCGACATGCTGCCTGGCCTCTCACAGCCACGATATTGGGGGATGGGCGGGGTGGCGGCGCTCCTTTTGTTCGCGTCCGTCCTGCTGCATGAACTCGGTCATTCCTTGGTCGCCCTTCGTTATCGCATTCCGATCGGCCAGATTACACTTTTCATCTTCGGCGGTGTGGCGCAGATGCGGAAGGAACCGCCGCATCCGCGAGCAGAGTTCTTGATCGCCATTGCGGGCCCCATCGTCAGCTTTCTTCTTGCGGGGTTCTGTATAAGCCTGGTCGCGCTGTTGGAGTGGCTGCCGGCCTGGACATCCGTACAAGGGTTGACGGCGCTCGGCGCGCTGCTTGGGACAGTCAATACCCAGCTGGGCCTCTTCAATCTGCTGCCAGGGTTTCCGCTGGATGGCGGCCGAGTTTTGCGGGCGGGTCTCTGGGCCTGGAGCAAGGATTTCTATCGCGCTACGAGCCAGGCAGCATTGGTCGGATTGCTGTTTGGGATCAGTTTTGGCCTCTTCGGGGCCTTCCTGCTGGTCGGCGCACTCTCCGGCAGGATGTCGAGTGCCCTGGCGAGTAGCGGGGGATGGATCGTGCTACTGGGGGCCTTTCTCTTTGCCGCTGCGCGCGGGAGTCGAAAGCAGGCGGTGATCCGTGCGTCGTTGGCGTCGGTGCCTGTCCGTGAGCTCATGGTCACGCACGTCGTGGCCATGTCCCCGGACATCACGCTGGAGGAAGCCGTGAACCAGTATTTCCTGCCTTACGGCTATGGGGGGTTTCCTGTGGTTCGGGACGGGCGCCTTGTGGGTGTCGTGGCGGTGCGCGATGTCCAGACCGTCAACAATTCCCTCTGGGCGTTTCGCCGCGTGGCCGATATCATGCAGACCTCCAGCGATGAGATGCTCGTGTCGCCGGACGTGTCTGCGATACAGGCGTTGGAGCAGATGATGTCGCTCGGAGCGGAACGGTTGATCGTGGTTAAAAATGGGGAACTGCTCGGGTTGCTGACGCGTGCCTCTATCGGAAACTTCATTGAGCAGCGACATCCCTCTGGAGTGGGGCGTGCCTCGTAACGCGTTCGGATGACTCGCTCGACATGAATAATACGTGATAGCCGATGTCTGAGGATCAGTCTTCGGCCCTGGCGACAGAGAGGTTTTGCACGATGGCCACGCGGACGAGGTGCACGACGAGGAGAAAGCCGTAGACCACACAGAAGAAGTTGAATGCCACGTGATAAAAATCGACCAGCAAGATCGGCAGGCAGAGCGCAAAGATGAGGCTGGCCATCAGCGTGACCAATGTGAGTCGACGGCAAAACTCGTATGACGGTTCCCGCCCGATCAGCTTCAGGGCTTTGGTGTAGCGACCGGCCCGCTGGAGGCGGGAGGCGTGAAGTTCGGAGGCCCCCGCTCCCCAACGATGCAGCGCGAGATACCCGGCCGCAATGGCCAGCCAGGGCGCAGCCCAGAGGGGCCAATAGGATGAGCCGGCGTAGGGTTCGGACAGTACGAGGGTGCCGAAAGACGGCGCATAGAGCAGCCCCAGCACTAACGGCAGGACGCGTTCGTCGCCGGGACGCTCGCTGTCGGGGCCACCATGGATGAGCTCGCGTTCGAAGAGCGGATACCCATATTTCAGGACGACGAGCGCAATGGCGGCGCTGAAGGTCTTATCCGGAATATATCGAATGCAGTTCTGAAACCAATTCACGATGGTCCAGCCCAGGCTGTCTCCCCACGTCAGTCCGATCACCGATTCCAGATAGAGCCGCACCGCATCTTCCCATTGGCTGACCGTCAGCTTCAGGGTCATGGCCACATCAGCAGTAAGCGCGAAGACGGAATCCTCGCCCAGCGCCGCCTGCACTAAGGTGCCGGGAACGCTCATCACCACCGCGCCCAACACTCCAAACGACAGAAGAAACCACACATGGGTCAGGAGCGAGTTGCGACCAGTGCGAAGATACGTCCGGAAGCCGCGTTGTCTCGCCATGAGGCCCCAAAAGAATCCGCCCGTCATGTTGACGAGCGACCAGGGGAAGATCACCACATCGGCCCCGGCCTCCGGATAGAGGAGCCAGTTGACGACTGAGTTCGATAAGAGGGCTGCGATGGCTCCCCACCAGGGACCCAGGAGAAATGCCGTCAGCGCGGTGCCCGTCATATCGAGAAAGAGAATGCTGTGCAGATGTCGGCTGAGGGTAAGGCCGAGATAGTTCAGCAAGACACCGGCCGCCACGATGACGCCCGTTTCATAGAGAAAGAGAGAGGAGGATTTCTGGAATACCTTGGCATCGAAGAGATCGGCCGGCATCGGCCTGGCGCTGGGAGTGGGATCAGGGACCGAGACTGGCTTCTTTTCCTTCGGCGCTCCGAGGCGCTCCTGAAGGTTCAGCATCTTCTCCAGGATGGAGAGCACTGCGGCCAGGAAGCCCGCAAGCGTGCCCCCTAACATGAGGAGATCTTTATCGAAACCGTTGAACATCGTGAAAAATTCGTGTGGGCCTGTCGGCTGATCCGAATGTCTCACGATTTTATCAGGACCGGGCGAGGGCGCTAGAAAAAGCCGTGAATGAGACAAGCGAGGGCAGGCTGCGACAAGAGCCTATTCGGGTAGAAGATCGGCCGTGGAGGGTGAGTCAGAGGGACGCCGACACTGACATTCGTGGGTCACGACCGCACCCAGCAGGACGAGCGCCGAAGAGTAGTAGACCCAGAGTAATAACAATACCACTTCGAACAATGACCCATACAGTTGTGTGTACACGGCGGCATCTTCCAAATAGGTCACGAACAAGACCTTGGCGGAAACCCAGAGCAAACTGAAGACCGCGCCTCCGATGGTCGCCTCTTTCCATGTGGGCCGCTGGTGCGGAAGGGATCGGTAGAGACAGGTGACGGATGCAAAGGCGAGCAGGAAGGGGAGCGAATAGGTGAGGAGGAAATCATGCGCGGTGATCGCGACCAAATCCAGCCCCCACAGGCGCGGCGCATAGGCAGTCAGCAACTCGATGGCCTGTGTGGCGACAAACGAGATGAGCGCCAGAAAGCCGAGCATCCAGATCAAGGCGACGGCCACGAGGGTCGAAATCAGCGGATGCCGCTTGGCCGCCGTGCCGAACACGGTATTCATGGCGTAGTCTAATTCGTAGAACACCAGCGCGCTGAACCAGCCAAAGGCCAGAAAGACCGCCCATCGCACTTCTTCCTGTTCTGCCACGCGCCGGATGTCCTTGGCCAGACGTTCTCCCATGCTGGGGAGAAATCCCTTCAGGAATCCCAGCAAGAATTGATACCCGATGACATCCTGGCTGACGATGAAGCTAATGCCGTAGAGCAACAGGAACACCATGGGAAAGAGGGAAAGCAGGGAGTAGAAGGCCAGCGAGGCGGCCAGGCTGGGACAGCCCCGTCGCCGAAAGGTATCGAACACATTGGAGAGGAAGGATAGTCCGATCATGCAAACTCGTGTTGTTCAGCGTCGACGCGATGCGACGGCCTGTTTTGAGTGCAGCAAGCCACGTTGTGAGGACTGTCGGTGCGCCACAGTAGCGTGAAAGCAGAAGGCTGTATCAGGGCGCGACAGACGCCGATCCGCTATTTCAGCAACGGCGCGGCATGGGTGGCCAGCGACCACAGGCCGTTGGGGAACAGACCCAGCAGCACGACGCCAGCGAGGGCGCAGGCGAGGACGAATGACAGAGCTGGAGACGTTTCGAGGCGTGAATGGGAAGCGGCCGCGCCTTCGGGCTCGCGCATGTACATGACCATGACAATTCGGAGGTAATAGAAGGCCGAAATGGCGGCGAAGATGACGGCCACCACGGCCAACCACGCCATCCCACCGTTTACGGCGGCCATGAAGATATAGAATTTGCCGATGAAGCCCGCCGTCGGAGGAATGCCGGCCAGCGACACCAGAAACACCAGCATGAAAAAGGCCGCCAGGGGTTCGCGTTTCGCCAACCCTGCATAATCTTCGATGTTGTCGCTCTCCTGCCCTTCTTTACGTAACATGCCTACCAGCGCAAACGCGCCAAGTGTCATGAACGAATAGATGGCAATGTAGAGCAACACGCTCGCGAGTCCGGTCGAAGCTGCCCCACCGCCTTGTCGTCCCGCCACGACGACCCCGATGAGGGCATAGCCGGCATGGGCGATGCTGGAGTAGGCCAGCATGCGCTTGATGTTGGTTTGGACGATCGCGACGAGGTTGCCCAACGCGAGAGTCACCAGGCAGATGACGGTAAATAGGATCGACCAGTCGGCGCTCACCCCTCCCAGGCCTTCCACGAACACCCGGAGAAATGCGCCGAAGCTGGCAGCTTTCGAGGCAACGGCCATGAAGGCGGTGACGGAAGTCGGCGCTCCCTGATAGACGTCCGGGGTCCACATGTGAAACGGCACGACGGCCAACTTGAATCCGAACCCGACCGCCAGCAACACCAGGGCCAGGGACAGGATCGGATTGCCCGTTCCCTGCGTGGCGATCGCCTCTGCGATCACGGACAGACGCGTACTGCCGGCCAGTCCGAACAACAGCGAAATGCCATACAATAAAATCCCGGAGGAGAAGGCGCCCAGCACGAAATACTTGGCCGAGGCTTCCAGCGAACGAGCTTCAGTTCGCTTCAGTCCGGCCATCACGTAGAGCGAGAGGGACATGAGTTCGGTGCCGAGGTAGATGGTGAGGAGATCGGCGCCGGAGACCATGACCATCATCCCCGCCAGCGCCAGCAGGATGAAGCCGTAGTATTCTCCGATGTTCAGTCGCTCAGCCTTGAGGTACGCGAGGGACAGCAGGACCGTGAGCCCCGTCACGATGTACAGCAGCAGTTTCCAGAATGCGGCATACGAATCGATCACGACCAGGTTGCTGAAGGCGTACTGGCGGCCCGTCATCTGAGAGGAGGTCAGGCCTAAGCAAATGGCCAGGGCAGCCAACGTCAGCCAGGCCAGGAGATCCTTCTTTGAGGCCGCAAGAATGGGGTCCAGCACCAGGATGAGACAGGCCGTGCCGATCACGACGAGTTCCGGAAGGATCGCGAGCAGGTCTTGTACAGGAATCGTCATCTTGCGGTTGCCTGTCCAGAAGATGGGTAGGAAAGCGACGCTGCGACCGCGGCAGTCGGCACTGGTTCCGTGCGAGGTGCCGGACTGGGCTCGATTGCAACAGCCGGTGTCTTCGGTCCGGCAAGCAAGAGCGCCACAGTGGCATGCATACGGGTCAGCAGGGGGTTCGGGAAAATGCCGATCACGAATACCAGGACGACCAGCGGGACAAGGGTGGCCGTTTCTCTGGCATTGAGGTCCAACAGATGCGCGCGATGTGTGGGCGACGGGCTGCCGAAGACCACCCGTTGCATGAGCCAGAGGATATAGGCGGCTGCGAGGATGACTCCCAATGCAGCCAAGGCCGTGGCGATCTTGCTCCAGAGGAACGTGCCGGCCAACACCAGGAATTCGCCGACGAAACTGTTGGTGCCGGGAAGCCCTAAAGACGAGAGGGCAAAAATCATCAGGAAGAGGGCATAGCGGGGCATGGGCCCGGCCAGTCCGGTATTGTCGAGAATGTGGCGGCTGTGGGTCCGCTCGTACAGGATCCCCACGCAGAGGAACAATCCGCCGGTGGTGATTCCGTGATTGACCATCTGCATCACCGCCCCTTCGATCCCTTGGACATTCAAGACGAAGATCCCCAGCGTGACGAAACCCATGTGGCTCACACTGGAGTAGGCGATGAGTTTCTTGATGTCCGTCTGGGCCAACGCCATGTAGGCCCCGTAAATAATGGCGAGGATCGACAATGCGATCATCGGCTTGGTGAACGTGACGGTGGCATCCGGCAACATCGGCAAGGTGAAACGGAGGAATCCATAGGTACCCATTTTCAACAACACGCTCGCGAGAATCACGCTGCCGGCCGTTGGGGCTTCCACGTGTGCGTCCGGCAACCAGGTATGGAACGGAAACATCGGGACCTTGACCGCAAAGGCTGCGAAGAAGGCGAGGAAGAGCCAAGTTTGGAGCGATGCGCCGTAGGTTCCGCGACTCAGTGCCAGGATGTCGAAGGTCTGTCCGCCGTGGAAGTACAGGGCCAGAATCGCGACCAGAAGCAAGACGCTGCCGGCCAGGGTATAGAGAAAGAATTTGATCGCCGCATAGAGGCGGTTGGAGCCGCCCCAGACGCCGATGAGCAGATACATCGGGATCAGCATGGCTTCCCAAAACACGTAGAACAGGACGAAATCCAGCGCGACGAAGACGCCCAGCATCGCCGTTTCCATGACCAGCAGCATGGCCATAAACAGCTGCACGCGCTTCTCAATTGCCGTCCAGGACACCGTGACGCAAAACGGCATGAGCAAGGTCGTCATCAATATCAGCGGAAAACTGATGCCGTCGAGGCCGAGGCTGTATTGCACCGGGGGAGAGGTAATCCAGGAAGCTCGTTCGACGAACTGCATCTCCGCGGTCGATGAGTCGAAGAGCCACCAGAGTGGCAGCGAGCAGAGAAAATCCGCCACGGTAAAGGCGAGCGCCAGCCAGCGGGCCGACTCCACTTTCACCAGGAGACACAGCACGGCCCCGATCAGCGGCAGAAAGACGATCAGGCTGAGCCAGGGAAATGAACTCGTCATGAATGATGAGTCAAGAGCCGATGACAGCGGGTACAGGATACGAAGGCTATCTCTGATGACCGATGACCATTGACCATTGATTCCCTCTCACGGTTAAAACAGCAAATACACCGTCAGAATGACCGCGGCGCCCAGTGTCATGCCGAGCGCGTAATGCTGCGTTTGTCCACTCTGGGTCAGACGGATGAGCCACCCCCCCCAAGCCACGGCACGTGCCACTCCGTTGACAGCTCCGTCGATGATCGACACATCGACATGTTTCCACAGACCGTTGGCGGTCGACAGGGTCGGACGGACGAACGAGCGGTCGTAGGCTTCATCGACGTACCACTTGTGAAGCGATAACTCATAGGCGGCGCGCCACTGCTGTGCGAAGCGGTCCGGCAAGCTGGGATTCAGCACATAGAGATAGTAGGCCGTGCCGATACCGGCGAGTCCCATCAACGTGGCGAGCGCCATAATGCCATAGGCCGCCGGCCCCTCATGGTGCGCGGCCCCACCCTCGCCGTGGAAGACCGGTTCTAGAAAGGTCGGAATACCCAGGTAACCGGCGACAATGCTGAGGACGGCAAGGACCATGAGCGGGGCCGTCATCGTGGTCGAGGGTTCGTGGACATGACCGGCATGATGGGGATCGACATGAGATGGACCCCAGAAGGTCACGAAGACCAGCCGGAAACTGTAAAAAGCCGTGAGTCCAGCCGTCAGCAGCCCACAGATCGTCAGGACCTGTCCCAAGGGACCGGCGGACCAGGAGGATATCAGGAGGTCGTCCTTGCTGAAGAAGCCCGCTGTGAGTGGAAACCCCGCCAGCGCGAGTGATCCCACCACAAATGTCCAGTAGGTGACCGGGAGTTTGTCTTTCAAGCCGCCCATGTGACGCATGTCTTGTTCGTGGTGCAAGGCAATGATGACCGAGCCGCAGCCTAGGAACAGCAGCGACTTGAATGCGCCGTGGGTCAGGAGGTGGTACATGCCTGCACCGTAGGCGCCCAAGCCGCAGGCCATCACCATATAGCCCAGTTGGCTCATGGTCGAATAGGCTACCACGCGTTTGATGTCGGTCTGCGTCAGGGCGATGGTCGCCCCGAGGACCATGGTGAGAGCGCCGACGAGGGCGACGACCGTCATCGCCATGGGCGACAGGTCATAGAGCGGCGAGAGTCGCGCGACCATGAAGACCCCGGCCGTCACCATGGTGGCGGCATGGATCAAGGCAGAGATCGGCGTCGGTCCTTCCATGGCATCGGGGAGCCAGACGTGCAAAGGGACCTGCGCGGATTTTCCCACCGCTCCGGTAAAGAGCAGGAGGCAGATCATCGTCATCACCGAGACGTTCCATGTCCCGCCGAAAGGCCCGAGGACATTCATCGTTTTCTGGGCCAGGTCCTGGGCCTGCGCGAACACCGTGGCGTAATCGAGCGAGCCGAAGGAGTACCACACGAGAAACAGGCCGAGGATGAAGCCGAAGTCTCCGACGCGATTGACCAAGAAGGCTTTCGTTGCGGCGGCGCAGGCGCTCGGCCGCTCATACCAATGTCCGATCAGCAGGTAGGAACAGAGCCCCACCGCCTCCCAGAAGACGAACAGTTGTAGCAGGTTGTCCGCCATGACCAACATCAACATGGAGAAGGTGAACAGGGCGATATAGGCAAAGAAGCGGGCGTACCCCGGTTCTCCATGCATGTAGCCGATGGTGTAGATATGCACCATCGTACTGACCGTGGTGACCAGTACCAACATGACGGCAGTCAGCCGATCGATGGAAATCCCGATATGAATGTCCAGGGTTCCCGAGGTCAGCCAGGTGTAGAGGGGCACATTCACGAGATGGCCGGTGGCGACGTCATACAAGGCTAACAGTGAGAGCACGAAGGAGCCCACCATGGCCGGGACAGCCACCAGGTGCGCCCGATCCTTGATCCACTGTTCGCCGATGCCGACGATTAGGAAGGCGAACAAGGGGAGAAATGGAATCAGCGTGTAAATCATGGCCAATACGTGGGACTACCGTTTCAACAAATTGAGGTCGTCGACGTAGATAGACGAGTTTGCCCGGTGGAGGGCGATAATGATTGCCAGGCCGACAGCGACTTCAGCCGCAGCCACCGTTAAGGCGAAAAAGACGAACACCTGTCCCGCCACATTGTGAAAGTATTCCGAAAACGCCACAAAGTTGATATTTGTGGCGTTCAGCATCAACTCGACCGACAGCAAAATGACGATGATGTTGCGCCGGATCAAGACTCCGACGACGCCGGTGAGAAACACGAACCCGCTCAGAAGCAAATAGTAAGACAACGGGACGGTCATGGCTCACTCGGCCCTTCGAGAAGATCTTTTTTGGCCAGGATAATTGCGCCGATCATCGCCACCAGCAGGATCAGGGACGCGACTTCGAACGGAAACAGATACGTGGAGTACAGGACCTCGCCAATCGTTTCGGTATTGCCGGCCGCGGTGACCGGATCCGCGGGGGCTGCCGACACAGAGGTCGCTGTTCGGGACTGAATGAGGAGCAGAACCACCTCCGTACACAACATCACACCGAGCAGTCCTGCCACCGGGAGCTGGTCGTGATAGCGTTCTTCGGCCTTCACATTCAGCAGCATGACCACGAATAGATAGAGCACCAGGATGGCACCGGCGTACACGACGATCTGGACCGCAGCCAAAAATTCCGCGTGCAGGGTGACATAAAGCCCCGCCACATGAAAGAACATGATCAACAGGGCAAGCGCGCTATAGACCGGATTCCGCAGTGCCACCACCAAGAGGGAGGTGACTGCGATCACGCCGGCGAAATAGAAGAAAAAGATATGGTCCATGTTTCCGTCTTGTATTCTGAATCAGCTCGAACCGTCTTGCTCCCTGCAGTCTTGCACACTGTCCGGCCACAGCCTGCTGCGACTCGCTCCTCTCTGTGCGGGGGCCATCACGGAGGGCGAGGCGGGCGATTTAGTTCTCCTTTTGCGGGAGATTCTTGAACGCGACGTTGAAAAACGCCACATTCGGATGCTGCAGCTCAAGGCGTTTTTCCCGGACGGAAAAGGAACGGTCACCGATGGCGAGCAGCTGTTGCTTGTTGAGATGGAGCTGGCGCTTGTCGTAGACGGCCCATTCAAATTCGCGCGTCATTCCTAAGGCATCCACGGGACAGGCGGCGACGCAGAGGCCGCAGAAGAGACAGCGCGTCATATCCATATAGTATTCTTTGGAGTACCGTTTCGTGGGTTCCCCGGGGACTTCAGCGCTGACGACTTGAATCACGCGCGAGGGGCAGGCGGCTTCGCAGAGATCGCAGCCGACACACTTCTCAGTTCCATCGTCGTACCGCAGCAAGGCAAGCATGCCGCGATAGTTCTCCGGCAAAATACGTTTTTCGTGCGGGTATTGCAGGGTGATCGGTTTGTAATTGAGCAAGTGCGTGAGCGTCGCCTTCATCCCCACGAGAAGCTCGTAGAACGTCAACGTCTTCAGCCAATCGCTGAGAGACAGTTTTCGCTTGGGTTGTGTTGAGACGACGACGTTCATGCCTCTCCGTTACCGCGGAAAGAAATAGGCGGCGATGGCTGTCAGGACGATGTTTCCCAAGGCGATGGGGAGCATCACTTTCCAGCCGAACCGCATCAGTTGGTCGTACCGCAGGCGGGGCAGCGTGGCCCGCAGCCAGAAGAACAGGAACAGGAAGAAGTAGACCTTGACGGCAAACCAGACGACGTTTTCCATCCACGCAATGCGCTCCAGACCGATGTACTCGAGGATGGTGCCAGGATAGGGGGCGTTCCACCCGCCGAGGAACAGCGCGGCGGCGACGCAAGACACCAAAATCATGTTGGCGTATTCCGCGATGAAGAAGAAGGCGAAGCGCATGCCGCTGTATTCGGTAAAGAAGCCCGCGACGAGTTCGCTCTCGGCTTCGGGGAGGTCGAACGGGACACGGTTGGTTTCAGCCACCGCAGAAATGACATAGACCACGAAGGCGAAAATTTGTGGGAACGGCATGGACAGGATGAACCAGTTCCAAAACCCGCCGGCCTGTGCTTCCGTGATCTTGACGAGGCTGAGCGAGCCGGACAGCAGAATGACGCCCACGATGGCGAGTCCGACGTTCAACTCATAGCTGATCACCTGCGCGGCGGAACGGAGTCCGCCGAGGAGGGAATACTTGCTGTTCGAGGCCCAGCCGCCCAGGATGATCCCATAGGCGCCGATAGAGGCGAAGGCCAAAATATAGAGGATGCCGATATTGATGTCGCTGATGACGAACGGCTTGATCTGCATGCCAAACAGCTCGATGGTCAGGCTGGGACCGAAGGGGATCACCGCAAATCCGATCAACGCGGGCACGAGGGCCAGGATCGGCGCGAGGGTGAAGAGGAATTTGTTGGCGCCGGCCGGGACGATGTCTTCCTTGAAGAAGAGTTTCAGTCCGTCCGCGATCGGTTGCAGGATACCGTAGGGGCCGACTTCCATCGGGCCCATGCGATCTTGCATCCAGCCAAGGACTTTCCGCTCGGCGAGGGTGAGGACCATCACGGTCAGCATCACGACCCCCATCACCGCGGCGATTTGAGCTAACGACACCGCCAGTCGCAATCCGATTTCCATAACGACAATACTCCTCGTCCCGTCCTACGAGACCTTCGCGAGAGACACGTGCGCGAGCTTAAAATAGGGGATTTGAGTCTGGGGATCAATCGTCCAGTCGGCGAGCTGTTTGGCCTCGCCATCGAAATGTTCCGGGAACCATAGCACTCCGACAGGCACACGCTCGCGCACCTTCACGGTCGTGGTCACGGTCCCGCGCGCGTTCGAAATCCGAACCTGTCCCCCGTCCGTCAGGCCCAGTCTGGTTGCATCCTCCGGATTGATCGAGAGAAACCCCTCCTGCTGCAATTGGAGGAGTCCCTTGGAGCGTGTCGACAGTTTTCCGGAGTGAAACAGCGTTTGGACGAACATGAGGGTGAACTGGTTGTCGCCTCTCCGTGAAGGCGGGGTGAGGGCGTAGCGTGCCGTCACATCCGCTGCAAAACCTTCTGTCAGATAACGGGTCAATGTCGTGTGGTCCACTTTGGGTGGAGTCGGTGTCGGTCCCAGCAGGCCATAACCAGGGATGACACTCCGAATCTCTTTCAGGATTTCCCGTGCATCTCCGTATTCGAGAGGCGAGCCCATCAGCACCGAGAGGGCCGAGAACATTTCCCAGTCTGGACGGCTGTCACCCACCGGATCGATCGCTTGGCGGACGGCTTGGACATGCCCTTCGGAGTTCGTGAAGGTGCCGTTTTTTTCCATGTACGAGCAGGCTGGCAGCACCACATGGGCCATCGCAGCGGTTTCGGTGAGGAATAACTCCTGGCAGACCAACAGTTCCAGTTTCGCCAGGGCTTCTTTGGCTTGGGCCGCAGCGGGCAGGGTGCCGACCGGGTTTTCCCCGACGACAAACAGCATCTTGATGGTGCTTTTGTTGGCAGCGGCCAGCATGTTGGTCAGCGAGGCACCGGGGGTACGAGGCAATTCTTCGCGCCACACTGCCGCGATGCGTTCGCGGACGACCTGGTCATTGAGAGGCGCAGGGCCTGGGAAAAATTCGGCCACGGCGCCCATTTCGACCGCGCCTTGATCGTTGTTCTCTTCAGCGAGCGGACCGAGCCCGCAACCTGGCTGGTCGAGTTTGCCGAGGAGGATCAGCAGGTCCAGGAGATTCGTGGTCGTGCCCTGTCCGCCAGGCTGACGCAACACGCCATTTCCCACCAGGATGACCAATCGCTTCGCCGCGGCCAATGTCTGCGCGGTCTCCGTCCACTGGGATCGCGTCTGACCGGTGGCCGATTCCAAAGCTTCCCAGGAGGAGGCCTGCAGCGTGGCGGTGAGGCGTTGCACGAACGCCGGCGCCTGCTGGGCAATGGTGGCATCGACCAGGTTGTGTGCGATGACGGCCTTGATCAATCCGATGACGGTATTCCCGAATTGCGTGGGATGCGTCGGGAAATGCTGAGCGGCCAGGTTGACGATATTACTCAGGGTGTCGACAGCCGGTTGCAGCGTTTCCATCGTGACGAGTGTCGCCTGCCGTTTCTTGACGGCTTCCTTGACCTTGAGACCGGTGATCGGGCTGGTCTCGGTGATGTTGGTGCCGACTAAGAGTAGGGCATCAGCGGTGACGATGTCCTCAAAGGCGATGGTCCAGCGGTGGGTGCCTTGAACCCGGCGCAAGGCCTGCACGCCATTCACCTGTCCATAACGAGCGCTGCTGTCGATCCGATTGGTCCCGATCACCAGGCGCATGAACTTTTGGAACACGTAGAGGTCTTCGTTGGTGCAACGGGAGGAGATGAGACCCCCGAATGCATCAGGGCCGTGGGCCAGCTTCAGACGGGTGGCCTGTTCGGCAACATATTCCAATGCGTCTTCCCACGTGGCCTCGACCAATGCTCCATTGCGGCGGATCAACGGGTGAGTGAGGCGGTCGGGATGGCTGGTGGCATGAAAACCGAAGAAGCCACGGGCGCAGAGGTCGCCATTGTTACGGCCGGCTCCATGCGCAGAGTTCACCTCGATCAGCTCGTTGCCCTTCGTCTGTACGGTGATGCGACAGCCGTCGCCGCAGAAGGTACAAATTGTATCGGCCCGCTTGAGCATCCAGGGACGGTATTCATACATGGACAGCCGGCTCGTGATGGCGCCGACCGGACAGATCTGGATGCAGCCGCCGCAAAATTCGCAGTCGAGCTGATGGGCGGCGAAATGCTTGATCTCGGTCATGGTGCCGCGTCCGACCGGAGCCAGCGCTTTGACGTCCATGATTTCGTCGCAATATCGGACACAGCGCAAACATTGCACGCAGCGATTCATCTGCGTTTCAATGAGGGGGCTGAAGTATTCCTTCTGGAAGATGCGTTTGGTTTCCGTAAAGCGGCTGGTCGTCGGCGTATATTGATGCGAGAAGTCTTGGAGGTCGCACTTGCCGCCCTGGTCGCACACCGGGCAATCGAGTGGATGGTTCGCCAAGATGAATTCCAAGACCGATTTGTGGGCATCGTCCACGACGGTGGTGGCAGTCCGCACGGCCATGCCTTCGGCGACCGGTGTGCTGCAGGCGGTCTGCAGCTTCGGCATCTTCTCGACTTCCACGAGGCACATCCGGCAGTTGGCGTCCGGCTTCAGCTTGGGGTGGTAACAGAAATGCGGAATCATCACGCCCATACGCCGGGCCGCCTCGATGACGAGTGTGCCCTTGGGGACCGCGACCGTGGTGCCGTCGATCGTGAGGCGAACTGTTTCTGTTGTTGGATCAGGCATCGTGTGAACAGCTCTCATGTTCAATGTTCAATGTTGAATGTTCAATTGAGCACTGAGAATTGAGCATTGAACATTTCTTGGAGAAACGAGTGCGCTTCACGAAAGACCTCAATGTTTGGCTCCCGCCGGTTCCGGCCGTATCAAGTTCGCCGTCTCGGCTGCATGGATCAAGGTGACATACTCGTGCCGCCAATGTTTGAGCGTGCTCATAATCGGGGACACCTCGGCGTCTCCGAACGCGCAGACCGTACGCCCGGCGATGTTTTTGCACAGGTCGGTCAGGGTTTCAAGGTCGGACATCTGCCCGCGCTTATTGACGATCCTGCGCATGATCTGCACGAGCCAGGAGCTGCCCTCCCGGCAGGGACTGCACTTGCCGCAGGACTCGTGATAGAAAAACTCCATCAGGCGCAATGCGGCCCACACCATGTCGGTGCCTTCTTCCATCACCGTGACGCCGCCCGAACCCAACATCGATCCAGCCTGCGCCACCGATTCAAAATCCAATTTGACGTCCAGATGATCGGGGGTCAGAAAGGGCGCGGACGCTCCTCCGGGAATGAAGGCCTTGAGCTTCTTGTCCGACCGCATGCCGCCGGCCTGTTCGTAAATCAACTCGCGGAAGGTGATGCCCATCGGGACTTCGTAATTGCCGGGCCGCGCCACATGGCCGCTCACGCAAAAGACTCGGGTGCCGGTGCTCTTTGGCGGAGAGCCGATCGACGCAAACCATTCGGCGCCGCGGGTCATGATGTGCGGCAGATTGGCCAGGGTCTCAACGTTGTTCACCACGGTCGGCTTGTCATAGAGCCCGTGTGTGGCCGGAAACGGCGGCTTCACGCGCGGGAGGCCGCGTTTACCTTCGAGCGATTCCAGGAGGGCCGTTTCCTCGCCGCATATATAGGCGCCGGCTCCGCGGTGGACCCAGACGTCGATGGTGCTGTTGCTGCCGAGAATATTCTTGCCGACATAGCCGGCAGCACGGGCTTCTCCGATCGCCTGTTCGAGGATCTTGGCCCCGAGGACAAATTCGCCGCGAATATAAATGTAGGCACTGGCGGCGCCGATGGCGTAACAGGCGATCAAAATACCTTCGATTAATTGGTGTGGATCACGCTCGATCAGCTGGCGATCTTTGAACGTGCCCGGTTCACTTTCGTCGGCATTGCAGCAGAGGTAGCGCGGCCCCTGGTAGTCCTTGGGGAGAAATCCCCATTTGACTCCGGTCGGAAATCCGGCGCCGCCGCGTCCGCGTAAGCCCGATTTCATGACTACGGCGGTCACATCTGAGGGGCTGACCTTGCCCAGGACCTTCCGCAACGCCTGGTATCCGCCTGCGCGCTCATAGTCCGCCAGCGAACCCGTATACCCGGGTTGCAGCATGTTCTTGAGAAGAATCGGTTCGTAATTGGCCATGAGATTTCGTGCAAAGAGCTAATGGCTTATAGCGTATGGCCTATGGCAAAAGGCAGAGGATTTGTTTGTGCCATAAGCCATCAGCCCTATGCTCCTATTGTCTTGTTCCGTTCGGTTCAGGCCACATAAAGGGGCCGGTCTTCAGCGCCGAGGCGCCGGTCTGTCGCAAATCAGCCAAGATGCGATCGAGTTTGTCTTCGGTCAGCCGCTCATAGTAGTCGTCGTTGATCTGCATCATCGGGGCGGTCCCGCAGGCGGCCAGACATTCCACGGCGCTCAACGTGAACAGTTTGTCCGCCGTCGTCTCACCTGGTTTGATGCCGAGCTTCCTGCCGATCCACCCGATGAGGGTATCCGAGCCGACGAGCGCGCACATCAGCGATTTGCACACCTGAATGTGGAACCTCCCCACCGGCTTCAGGTTCAACATCGTATAAAACGTGGCTGTCTCATACACCTGCGGCGGGGTCAGCTTCAATATCCCGGCGATTTCCTGCATGGCCGATTCCGTGATGTAGCCCTGTTCGCGCTGGGCGAGGTACAGCAGGGGCAACAGCGCCGACCGCCTCACCGGATAGCGGCTCAGAATATCGTCGATTTCTGCCTTGTGCGTCGTTTGTAGCATTGGGTATCTCAGGCACTCTCCAATGTTTAATGCTCAATGCTCAATTTTCAATGCTCAATCTTGAATTGAACATTGCGCATTCATCATTGAAAATTTATCTATCACATTCTCCCATCACGATGTCGTACGTCCCGAAGATCGTGATGATGTCCGAGATCAAGTAACCGCGGGCCATGTGGTCGAACGCGCCCATGTGAATGAACGACGGGGCGCGAATTTTCAGTCGGTAGGGCCGCGGGCTTCCGTCGCTGACGATGAAGAAGCCGAGCTCGCCCTTGGGGGCTTCCGTGCCGCAGTAGGTTTCGCCCTTCGGCGGCTTGAACCCCTGCGTGAAAATAATAAAGTGGTGAATCAGGCTCTCCATGTCGCGCATGACCTTGGCCTTGGGTGGGGGAATCACGTGCGGCACATCCGCCATGATCGGCCCCTCCGGCATCTGGTCGAGGCATTGCGCGATGATGCGCGCGCTTTGCCGCATTTCCTCCATGCGCACCCAGTATCGATCGTAGGTGTCGCCCTGTTTGCCGACGGGCACTTCCCACTCGACTTTGTCGTAGACCCCGTAGGGTTCATACTTGCGCACGTCGTAGTCGACGCCTGATCCACGCAGCGTCGGGCCGGTGAGCCCAAAATTGATCGCGTCTTCCGCCGAAATCACGGCCACGTTTCTCGTCCGTCCCACCCAAATCCGGTTGGATAGAAGCAGCTGATTGTACTCGTTGACCTTGTCGGGAAACGTCTGCAGAAACGCCTTCAGGCGAGTGACCAGATCGGGAGTGAAGTCACTGTCCACCCCGCCGATGCGGAAGTAGTTCAAGGTCAGGCGCGCGCCGCACAGCTTTTCGAACATATCCAACAGCACTTCGCGTTCGCGAAAGGTCCAAAAGAAAACGGTCATGGCTCCGATGTCGAGTGCTTGGGTGCCCAGCCAGAACAAGTGCCCGATAATCCGTTGCATCTCCGCGACGAGGGTGCGGACGTATTCCGCCCGTTCAGGCACCGTGATATCCAGAAGTTTTTCCACCGCGCGCACGTATGCGTAGTTATTTGTCATGGCACAGACATAGTCGAGTCGGTCGGTGTGCGGAATGATCTGCATGTAGTGGAGGCCTTCCGCGAGCTTCTCGACCCCGCGGTGCAGATAACCAAGGTCCGGGGTGGCCTTCACGATCCGTTCGCCGTCCAATTCCAACACGACCCGGAGCACGCCGTGTGTGCTGGGGTGCTGCGGGCCCATGTTCAGCAGCAACTCTTCCCGCCGGCGCGTGCCTCCCGCAGGTGCGGTGGCGAGGAAGGCCTGTTTCTCTTTGTCGGTGACCTCCCCTTCCGTTTGCTCCTCGGGTGTTTCGTCCAAGCGCGGAATAAACGGAAAGGAGCTACGCCAGCCTCGCCCTTCGGTCGGGAAATCTTTCCGCAGTGGATGGCCTTCCTCATAGTCTTCCGGCAAGAGGATGCGGCGAAGATCGGGGTGCCCCACGAAGATGATGCCCATCAGATCGTAGACCTCACGCTCCATGAACTCGGCGCCTTTCCAGATACCGGTGACGGAGGCGATTTCCGGGGCATCCTCGGTCACGCGCGCCTTCAGCCTGATGCGTCGGCGGTGTGGCAGCGAGAGCAGTTGATACACGACCTCAAAGCGTTCCGGGTCGTCGGGATAATCCACCGAGCAAATGTCGGTGATATGGTCGAACGACGCCTCCGGTGTGTCGTGCAGCCAACGCGCAATGTCGACGATCCGAGCGGCGGCCACGCGGGCCGTCACCTCGTTTCGCGCGGTGTCCACCTCAACGGCACGGATGGCGTCGGGAAATGCGGTCATCAGTCGTTCAAGCAGCGGTTGCATCTTTCTCAAAGAGCCGAGGGCTTATGGCCTATAGCTGATGGCAAGCGCGGCCGACGCTCGCAGGCAAAACTTCCTTCTGGCTGCCATCGAACATCTACTGTCTGCCTGACTCACTTTACGAATACTCTTTCGCGCTGAATTTTTTCCTGCAGTTTCAACAGACCGTCCAGCAATGCTTCCGGGCGCGGCGGGCAGCCGGCAATATAGACGTCGACCGGCACGATCTGGTCCACTCCCTGGACCACGGCGTAACTGTTGTAGTGATTGCCGGAGGTGGCGCAGGATCCCATGGAGATGACATAACGCGGTTCCGGCATCTGGTCGTAGATCCGGCGGATGACCGGCGCCATCTTCCGACAGACTGTCCCAGCCACGATCATCAAGTCTGATTGGCGAGGCGACGCGCGGAAGACACCGGCGCCGAATCGATCGAGGTCGTAGCGCGACGACACGCTCGCGATCATTTCGATGGCGCAACAGGCTAGGCCGAACGTCATCGGCCACAAGGAGGATTTGCGCGCCCAACAGACGACGGCATCGAGATTCGTCGTCATGATATTGGCATCCAGCTGACGCTCTAAAAAGCTCACAGCCTTTTCCTTTCTCTCCCCAGTTGGAGGGGATGAGCGGTCTGCCCTTCGCTGCGCGCGTCGAACGAGGCCTTCTCAGGCGCGCGTTCCGCGAGCACGAAGGGCTGACTGATAGTCCCCGTCACGCTCAGTCCCATTCCAACGCCCCTTTTTTCCAGGCATACCAGAACCCGACGACCAGGATGCCGATGAACACGATCATCTCCACCAAGCCTACCAGCCCCAGCTTCTTGAATGCGACGGCCCAAGGAAACATGAACACGATTTCGATGTCGAAAATCACGAACAGCATCGCAATGATGTAATACCGAATCGGAAACTGCACGCGGGCATCCGAGAACAAGGGGCTGCCGCTCTCGTAGGGCGCGAGCTTGGCGCGATAGGGCCGGCTCGGCCGGACAATCCGCCCGAGAAGCAGCTGGACCGCGCCGAAGGCGAACGCAATCACGATAAAAATCAGAATCGGAATGTAATTCAGCGGGGCGGCTTCGCTACCCACAGAACCCCCCGTGAGGCGTGAGGCGTGAGGCGTGAGTGGACATCATAGCAATCATCCTTCGTTCCGCCCCTGGTTATGCGGCCGACTGAGCCGCTAAAATCGACCCGAAGAATGGCTGAAACTTCAACCCGTCCAGTTCCGGCTTCGGCATGCCCTTGTGCTGCACCAGGACCTTGAATGTCCGTCCCATGCCCTCCGGTCGCAGCAGGTGAATCGCGGCATAAAACTCCGGCGATTCAGGCTGGAGCGATTCCAGCAATTGTTCCGCGCCCAGTCCGATCAAAAAGCTCATCTGATTCGTAAATCCTGTCACATCCAGCCCGGCCTGTTGGCCAGCCTGCGCCAGGGCCGTGAAGTCCACATGGGCGGTCATGTCCTGCTCACCCACCCGGTCATATGCGTCTTCCGTGGTGGTTTGGTGGGAGTAGCAGAGGAACGTGCCGTTTTTGCGGTCCGGCCCATAGAGGTCCTCGGATGTATGGCCGTAGTCGATCGTCATGACAGCGCCGCGAGCCATGATCTGACCGACCTGTTTCATCCAACGAATCGCGTCGAGGTTGATTTCCGTCCGATACCCATCCGGCAGGCTGATCCCGCCCTCCCGCAAATAGGTCGCCAGTTCGTCGGACAGAGGGCGGTAGACCTCACTGAATCGTTCCTCACAATAATCGACATAGACCTCTTGCGGCCGGCCGTCGATCACGGCGATGCGATGCACAGGAAAGGCATCCACCAGCTCATTGGACAAGAAGAGTCCGGTGACGCTGTCCGGCGGCAGATCCTCCAGGCGATCGAGCCAGGCCACTCGACCGGTCTGTCCGATCCAAGGGGCCAGGGAGTCGTGTTGAAGTGTGCGCATCGACGCGCTGCGCTCGATCAAAATGTAGCGGAGGCGGTCACCGAGGTTCGCGGGAGCGTTTTGACAGGTGGCGAGGAAATCCCGCGCCAGCAATCCCTTGCCTGATCCCATCTCCACCACGGTGAAGGGATTCGGGTGCCCGAGGAGTGCATCGAGTTGCTGTACCTGTTTCGCCAGGGCCTGCCCGAGAATCGGATGCACATCCGAGCTGGTATAGAAGTCACCCGACCATCCGATGCGCTCCTTGGTCGGATCGTCGATAGGGCGAACATAGTAGCCGAAGCGCGGATGGTAGAGGGCCAGTTCCATGAAGCGGGCGAACGACATCGGACCCGTCGCCGCAATCTCGCCCTTGATCTCCGCCAGGAGTTGTGGATGCCCGCTGCTCAAAGTGACACCACCCTTGTCGGTAGTCTGGCCCTGTTTCAAGCGTCGACGCAAGAAACCGCTCTTCTACCGGATTCTCTAGGGAAAAGAGGGGGTTAGATTAGCCGCTGGCTC
>JAHFEW010000076.1 GCA_023248215.1 Nitrospira sp. | reverse complement strand
CGGAGAGAGTGATGCTGTCGGGGAAGATAATGAAGGAGAAAGAAAATGCTTAACGTTGCACAACGTTGAGAACTGAATGTTGCGCCTCTGTGCAATACCCATGAAGTGGGTAGTCACTGGGGTCAGGCCGTCTTGCAAGATCAGGTGTCATCCACTGACGGAGTCGGCAATCGAAGAGCACTGCCTGAAGATCACACTGTTGGGAGCACGGCTCATTGTTTCGCAACCGGAATGGCGCCTGCTACAACTGTTGAGCAAGAGGTCGGGGCAAATCGTGTCCGTCGAGGAATGAGCAAGCCTGATCTGGTCCGATAGTGAATTTCTACGGCTTCGTGACTTGGATGCCATAATAGCCACGCTGAACAACAAGGTCCGCAATGCCTCTACCGGATCGATCGAAGTCGTGCCGACGATCGGCTATCGTTTAGTTGCTCCACGCGCAACTGCTTAATTCCACGCACTCGGTAGTCCGATGAGCCTCCGACTTGCCGTCGCGGCGGCCGTTCGGCATGGGACCTCCACACATGAGACGATTAGCATCTGAGAGGGACATCGATGGCCGGCTTGAGCTAGGTGACGAACGAACCTGCGCTATTGACACGCGGTAACCGGGGAACCCAAGAGGAGACTCCAGGTCCGACACCCTTGTCTGTGACGAGGCTGTCGTCACAGGAGGGGTCGGATTGTCTTCGTCAATGGGGCGAGGGGAGAAGTTTTATTCTGCAGCAGGCCTAAAACTCATCCACCGAGACCGGCTGCAAAAGATCCCGCACCGATAACACTCCGACAATCGCCCCGCTTTTCATCACAGCGAGGTGCCGCGTTCCGTGCTGCTGCATGAGATCGGCAGCCTCGGTGATGGGACGGCGCTCATCGATCCCGATGACCGGCGTGCTCATGATGGATTCGACCTGGACGTGGTAGGCCTGACGGCTCTCTCCCACCACTTTCCTGACGATGTCGGGTTCCGTCACGATTCCAACAAGTCGCTCGTTCTGCTCGACAAACACACTGCCGACTTTGCATTCACTCATCATCCTCGCGGCCTTATCCACGGACGTACCGGCTTGAACCTTCACGAGATCTCGGGTCATCAGTTGACTGATCGTGACCATTTGCACCTCCGTATTATGTTAAACCGCGCCTTCCAGCACCGGCTGCTCAATTGCCACCGGCCATCACTCTTCCTATTCCCCAACACCCCAAGCTTGTCCCGGTCTTGGTGACAGATCGATGAGACCCGTCGGCGAGACGGATTCGCAGTGGGGGATAGAGCTCTTTTCGTTTCATGCCGATGAGCGTCCGAATCGCATACATGACGGGCATGCAGGCGAGGGTCAATAACGCAAACCCTGACAGGAGACTAGCCGGTCGCACCATGTTCTAACGCTCCTTTGTGCCGTCCAGATGATCGGGACTTTCTGCTTTCCAGACTACTGCAGCAGGATTCCGTCAGCGTCACGATTCGGTAAATTATGTGTTACGTAGTGAGATTGGGATACGAGAAGCGGAGGATTCGTCGAGGGATGCGCGGCACGGGCGAGGTGGCCCATGCCGCAGCAGTCGGAGAGGGTCGGATCAGAGTTAGTCTTTTACGATGAAATGCACACTGCGATTCTTCTGCCAACAGACGGGATTATGTTGCAGGCACAACGGGCGATCCTTGCCGTAACTGGTGACATCGACCTGCAGTGTGCTGAACCCCAGCGATTCAAGATACCGTTTCACTGAGAGGGCTCGCCGTTCTCCCAGCACCAGATTGTATTCCGCGGTGCCGATTTCATCACAGCGCCCCTCCAAGACCACCTTGGTGACGTGATGATCCTTGAGCCGTTTGGCATTATCCTCAACGGCCGTGAGGGCATCGTCCCGCAACACGTATTGATCGAAATCAAACAACACATCGGGAAAGGGAATATTCTGCTCTCCGGAGGCATTGCGAGCGGCCATTTCGGTGGATCGAAGCGGAACCGGCGCTGCCTCAGGTGGCGGAGCGATTTCCTGCACTGGAGCCGCCGCAACACGCTCCTCTACGCGGGGTTTCGGCACCGCCATGGTATTCCCTCCGCTCGTTCCTGATTTGCTTGCACAGCCGTCAAGAAACACAGGTCCGGCGACGGCAAGAAGTCCCAGTAGGACACACGGACGCAAACGAATCATGAAGACCTCCAGCGCAAGTTGGGGTTCGTGGATTATACGGGGCACAGAATAATCAAATCATGCGAATGAGGCAAGTTACTTCTTCACGGCACAGAGGTCATACAGGGGTCGCGGATCTTTGAGGGGGTCCCAACGCAACACTTGCAGAGCGTCGTCCACATAGGCAGTCGAGCGCATCCCGTTGAGGACCGCCGTGACACCCGGCGTGCTGGCAAGAATCCATAGCGCCTTCTGTGACAGCGAGGCTTTTCGTGTGCCTTCGGGCAACAACGGGTTCACCGTGCGATGCATGTCCTCGGCCCGCAGCCGGCTCCGCTCGGCGGCCTCCCACTGCAGCACTTTCAGCAGAGCCAGCAGTTCCGGCACATAGCGATCACGCCAGGCTTCCCACTGTTCGGCTACCGTGCCAGTAAAGGCCTCGGAGAGCGCCCTCATGACCTGGTTGACGTGCGGCGCGATCATCTGTTGTTCGATCTGTTCCCAATGTTCCAATCCTTGCACCTGGGTGCGGATGCGGCCCAGCTCATCAGCCCATCGAAAGAAGTCGCTCGGTACCATGCCTTGTCCGCTATGGGCCACCGTCGGCGCGAGGTCCTTCCGATACTCCTCTTCTAACCGCGCAACCTTCTGCCGCTGCGTCTCGAATTCCACCGGCGCTGATTGGACCGTCACATCCGCCAGACGCACGACCCCGCCTCGTTGCGAAGGCATCGCGTTCAGGGGGCGGTTCACCAAGACCGCCGTGCCTTCTCGCAAGGCCTCCTCCAACAGCGTGCGGTCCTCGTCCGGACCCGTGTTTCTCACCAAGGCCGCGCCAGATTCATACAGATTCATCGGACATTGGAGCGCGGCAAAGTGATGGGCCTGAACTGCGGCTTTCTTGGCGGCCATCTTGGCCGCTGCAAGCATGCGAAAGAGGGATGTGGCGCCGGGATCGCCGGGAACTGCGGTGGACGTATTCGACGACACTCCATACCAACGAAGCCGGCCCGCCTGCACCTGTGTCTCGCAATACTCGAAGGCCAGCTGCAGTCGCCCATAGAATTGATTGCGCAGCTCCGACAGATCTCGCCCCTCCGTGCCGCCTAGACGGGTGGCATCGGACAGGAAATATTCCGGATTGTGGAGGAGGCAGACATCCAACGTGGCCAACCCCAACCGATCCAGCGACAGCGTCAGTTGATCGGCCAGAAACTCCGGATGGATGCAATGCCAGATATCCTCGCCGTATTTCACCATGTCCGGATAGGGCTTGCCGGTTTTTTCCCGCGCCTGGGCTTGCAGCAGATTCTGGCCTTGGAGATACCCGATCTTCGACACCACGATGACTTCCTCGCGGGCCATCTCACCGGCGCGAATCAGCTCTTGCAACACGGCGCCCACCAGCTGCTCGCTCTCACCATCCATATAGTTTGTCGAGGTATCGATCAGGTTGCAGCCCATCCGCAAGGCCTTAATCAAGGCTTCCCGCTGTTCGGCCTCACGCTGGCCTACTCGATAGGTGCCGAATCCGAGACGGCTCACGGTGAGACCTGTCGTTCCGAAGAGCCCGAATCCCTTCGCGAGGGAACCCGTCGCAGACGCCTCGTGGATCTTTCGCGCGGCATAGGCTGCCGTCCCCTGACCGGTCGCTGCGCCGGAGAGCAGCATCCCGCCCAACACCTTCTGCTCCGACAGGGGCGACGAAGCAGATGGGGGTGCTTGAGGATTGAGCAGGGCAGGGAGGTCCGCCGGATCGGTGATCGGTTGCCGGCAGGCAAAGTTGCGGCAGACATAAAGCGCCGCTTTACCGCCAATCAAGGTCTTGCCTTGCAACAACGGATGGGTCGTCTCAGCCTGCGGCGGAACACGATGCGCCAGCACACGATTGGGAAGATATGTTCGATTCACGGCGGCGCGCAAGGCCTCAGTGCCGGGATCATCGGACGAGCCGACCAGAGCAATCTCCGCCGGACCACTCGTCAAGAGGTCGACAACCATCAAACTCTTGGCAAAGGCCCTTGGATACCGGGCAATCTGCCGACCGTAGGCTCGGACGGCTGCTGCAGCCGCTTGACGGAATTCATCTCGGTCGAAGTGGTACGCCAGTCTGGCCAGTACCGACGCGGCTACGGCATTACCGCTCGGCGTGGCTCCGTCCGGTCCTTCACGACTTCGCATGATCAAGGCTTCGTGGCCCGTGGCGGTCGTGAAGAACCCGCCGTGCTTGCCGTCCGCGAAATCCTCCAATATGCGCTCCACCAAGCGAACCGCCGCCAGCAGATAACGCTCGTCACCGCCGGCTTCATAGGTCTCGATCAAGCCCTCGGCGAAATAGGCATAGTCTTCGAGATAGGCATCCAGATGGGCCGTGCCTGCGCGATAGGTCCGCAAGAGCCGGCCGTCCGGCTTCGAGAGTCTGGTGAGAAGAAAGTGAGAAGCGCGCTGGGCCGCGTCACGGTAACGTGGAACGTCGAACACCCGCCCGGCTTCCGCCATAGCGCTGATCATCATCCCGTTCCACGCCGTAATGACCTTGTCGTCGAGTCCCGGAGCAATCCGTTTCGCGCGCGCCGCATAGACCATCGGCTTGACTCGCGCGATGGTCTCCTGCAACTCATCGGCGGTGATCCCCAGTTCTTTGGCAACGACCTCGACGGTCTTGGGCGTATGCAGCACATTCTGGTGTTCCCAGTTTCCGGCCGGCGTGACATCGTAATAGGCACAGAAGCGACGCGCATCCTCGTCGGTCGGGACCGCCGCGCGGATTTCCTCCGGAGTCCAGACGAAGAACTTCCCTTCGACTCCTTCGGAATCGGCATCGGTCGCGGAGTAGAACCCTCCTTCCGGCGATGTCATTTCTTTCAGGATGTAGTCGAGGGTTTCGCAGGCCACGCGACGATCATTCGTGTCCCCAGTCACTTGATAGGCTTCGACGTAGACGCGGGCGAGCAGGGCATTGTCGTACAACATTTTCTCGAAGTGTGGCACTAGCCAACGTTCATCCGTGGAGTAACGGGCAAAGCCACCCCCGACATGATCGTACATGCCGCCGGCCGCCATCGCATCCAGCGTCGTCCGCACCATCGTGAGCGTATGGGCGTCTTTCGTGCGATGATAACAATGGAGCAGCAGGGACAGGCCTGTCGCGGGAGGGAACTTCGGCGCGCCGCCGAATCCTCCGTGCTTGGCATCGAAGTCTTCCGCAAATTGAGTCACAGCTGTATCGAGTTCCGCCTCACCGACCGTTGTCGGAGAAGGGGCATGCCCTCCGTCCTGCAGGCGTGCCGTGAGAGTAGACGCTTGCGCGACGACTCCGTCCCGGTCCTTCTCCCAATACTCGGCTATTTTCTTCAACAGGGTCGGGAAGCCCGGCCGGCCCCAACGATCTTCCGGCGGAAAATAGGTGCCGGCAAAAAACGGTTTCTGATCGGGGGTGAGAAACACGGTCATCGGCCAGCCGCCCTGATTGCGGTTCAACGCCAGGGTCGCTTGCATATAGATCTCGTCAAGATCCGGCCGCTCTTCCCGATCGACCTTGATGCAGACGAAATGTTGATTCATCAACCGGGCAATCGACTCATTCTCAAATGATTCCCGCTCCATGACGTGGCACCAATGACAGGAGGAGTACCCGATCGAGAGAAGGATCGGGCGATTCACCTGCGCCGCATGCGCGAGCGCCTCCGGTCCCCAGGGATACCAATCTACTGGGTTATTGGCATGTTGGAGGAGATAGGGACTGGTCTGGTGAATGAGGCGGTTCGGCTTATGATCAACAGATTTGTCAGTCATGCGCGAACCGTATCACGCACGAACTTAATGGGTCAATGAAGAGGGACAGCGCGGGGGAGACGGGACGGCGTCACAGAAAAAAAATTGGCTCGCGCCGGCATCCGGAATCGCGAGCCAATTTGAGACTACGAAAGAACGTGGGACCTGGGGATCAGTGTCCGCCCTTCTTCTCGTCTTTTTTCTTTTCTTCGCCGAACACAGTCTGGGACAGGTGTCCACCCTTCTTCTCGTCCTTCTTCTTCTCTTCACCGAAGAGGGTCTGAGAGAAGTGTCCGCCCTTCTTCTCTTCCTTCTTCTTGTCGTCCCCGGCAAATGACGGGCCGGTGAATGCAACGAGGATGGCTGCCGCAACGACTGCAAATAGAGCACGCTTCATGGAAACCCCTCCTTGAAAGGTTGAGAAAGTAATTGCCCACCACAAGGGCGCCCGAGGGTATCCAACCAGCAGAAAAAAGTCAACGAAACACTTCGAACATGTCAACCCAATTTAGAAATGTCCTCTTTCTCCCCAAGTAGAAATGTCCGGTTTACGTCATCGAGGTCGCCGCAGCTTTGTGATGGTCGGGCAAAACGCGGCGGTGCCAGGGATGCGTCGGCTTCGGCTTGACGGGACGCCTTGGTGCCGCGGGTGCCATCACCCTGACCGGCCGGGATGTGATGGCGTGATAGCGAAGCGGCTGGCCGCGGTGAGTGATCCGCATTGTCCCGTCCAGATGCTCCTCCACGAGCACCTCGTGGGCGTGGATCTGCGTCTCGATCTGAAATAGCTGGCCGCGGGGGCCACCGTCCAGTCCCGCCGGAGCACGCGTCGGGTCTTCACGGCGAGGACCGAGCGCACATCCGTGTTGGCCAAGAGGGGCCGATGCAGATCGGTCGTCCTGGTCGGCTGCACCGCGAAGCGCCGGTTGTACCGCGACAGCCACGTCGGCAAGAACCGGTTCGCGTCCGCCAGGGTCGCGATGCCTGCCAACCGCATCTCCTTGATCAGCCGATCTTGCAGGGTTTTAAAAAGCCGTTCGATGCGGCCCTTGGCCTGCGGCGAGTGGGCGGGGATCAGCTCGACCCCCAGGTCCCCCAGCGCCCGCCCAAACTGACTGGTGGGCTTCACGCCGGCCAGTTGCTCTTCCACGGTGGGCTCGGCCGGGGAGCGATAGGTCGTATGCTTGTCGGCGTATACGGCGAGGGGAATCCCATACTGCTTCACATACCGCTGGAAGCTGTCGAGGGCAGGCACGGTGCCTTCATACGCATAGAATCGAGCAAACACTCGGCTACTGGCATCGTCGATGTAGGCCATCAAGACACAGTGGGGCCCGCGCCCCTCCAGCCAATCGTGGTGCGATCCATCCAGTTGAATCAACTCCCCCACATGAGGCGTGCGCTCTCGTCACGCCCGATGCGGTCGCGCCCGCCGCTGGAAGTGCGTCACTCCTGCCGCGCGCGGCCAGCGCCGGAGCGTCTCGGCACTCAGCGCCATCCCCTGGCGTGCCGCCAATTGCTCGGCCGCGAGCGTGGGCCCAAAATCCCGATAATGCATGTCGTACAGCCGCAGGACCCGCGCCTTCAGCGCTGGGGCGGACCGTCGGTTCGAGGGCTTGCCTCGCCCCCGATGCACAAGGCCCCCGTCGCCTTCCGCCCGCACACGCTGGATCAACCGCCGCACCTGACGCGTCGTCACCCCCAGTACCTCGCCAGCCTCCCGCTGCCGCACGGCCTTGTCCATGGCTTGCCGGATCACATGGACCCGCTTCAACTCCTGCACACTCATCCGCACGGTCTCCTCTCTGACCATACGGCCCTCCCAGTGAGGGCCGTGAGTCTACACAAGAGGACATTTCTACTTCGGTTAAAGCGGACATTCTCATGTTGGGATTACACGAAACACTTCGAACAATGTTCTCATCATTCAAGAGCAGGTCCTCCGCGCGAAGATACCGGCACATAACGCTTCTACGGTTCTTCTAATGGTTTGATACGTATTTTATGACTTATCAATAACATACGAATCATATGTCGACCAATCCATGCTGTGCTGTTATGACATCTCTTGCGCATCTCTTTCGTTCTCACAGGAGCCGATACCGTTTATTCCATCACGCGCGAGCCTCTCCATCTCAACGTCTGTGATAGACTTTCAAGAAGCACCCTCACCGCCGTGGGCCACAGACCATGACCACTGATGACATCGGGCCCTATTCAAACTACCGTCTGACCGTTCGCCTCGCGCTCCTCAACAAACCGGGCATCTTCGCCAAAGTGGCAGCCCTGCTGGCAGAAGAGGGGGCGAACCTCGGGGCTGTAGATATCGTGTCGGCCAATGCCGAACGCATGATCCGGGACATTACCTTCGATGTGCAGAATGAAACCCACGGAGAGCGGGTACTCGAGCGCTTGGAAAGTCTACCGGAAGTGAATGTGCTCTCGGCCTCCGACCGGATTTTTTTGCTTCACCTGGGCGGAAAAATCAGGGTCCAGAGCAAAGTCCCTGTCAACACGCGCAACGTGCTCTCCATGATTTACACGCCCGGGGTCGGCCGCGTGTGCCAAGCCATCGCAAAGGACCCGGCGAAAGCCTATGCCTTCACGATTAAGAGCAACAGTGTGGCCGTCGTCACGGATGGCTCCGCCGTGCTTGGACTGGGCAACCTCGGCCCTGCAGCTGCGCTGCCGGTGATGGAAGGCAAGGTCATGCTGTTCAAAGAGTTTGCCGGGATCGATGCCTGGCCGATCTGCCTGGGGACGCAGGACACGGAAGAAATCATTCGCATCGTCCGCGGCATCGCTCCCAGTTTCGGTGGCATCAATCTGGAGGACATCAGTGCACCGCGCTGTTTCGAGATCGAACGCGCGCTCAAAACGTCGCTCGACATTCCCGTCATGCACGATGACCAGCACGGCACGGCCGTCGTGTTGTTGGCTGCGCTGACCAATGCGCTCAAGGTGGTCGGGAAACGGATGGAGGAAGTTCGGATCGTGGTGAACGGCCTTGGCGCGGCCGGAACCGCCTGCTGCCGCATTCTACTCGCAGCCGGCGCCTGCCATCTCGTCGGATGCGACAAAGAAGGCATCGTGCTGATGGGAGAGGCGGAAGACCTGCGGGCCTGCCGCACCGATCTGCACTCCTGCATCCGGCGAGACCAGCCGCGCGGGACGCTGCGCGATGCCCTGAAAGGAGCCGACGTGTTTATCGGCCTCTCCGTGGGCAATGTACTGAGCAAGGACGATCTTGAACGGATGAATCAGCATCGCATCGTGTTCGCCATGGCCAATCCCGATCCCGAGATCGACCCCAAGATCGGCGATGCGGCCTCCCGGATTTTCGCCACCGGCCGTTCAGACTTCCCGAATCAGATCAACAACGCCTTGTCGTTTCCGGGAATTTTTCGCGGGGCACTCGACATCCAAGCCGGCGAAATCAACGAGGCCATGAAGCTGGCTGCAGCCCAGGCGATCGCCGAGTGTGTTCCGGCCGCGGCCCTCTCGGAGGACTACATCATTCCCAGTGTGTTCGACCGTGACGTCGTGCCGCGCGTGGCAAAGGCCGTCGCCGCCGCGGCACGCGCAACCGGTGTCGCCAGACGCCGCACCAAGATCGACGACGACCTCTACTAGCCCCATCGACTGCCAGGCCCCCGTCTTTTTCTCTTCGTACTTGGCGCAACGCGTGCGAGCCATGTAGAGTACGGCAGTATTCTCACGAGGCCGCTCAATGCGGTCTGCGAGAAAGGGGAGCCTTACGTTGACGACAGTCGGAAGAGCAGTGTGACTCCAACAGCCATCCAGTTGATCGGCACCGTACTGTTTACCGTTGCGATTCTGCACACCTTCGCGACCTCATATTTTGAACACCTGGCGCATACCCGTCCGACTCATGCCGGGCTTTGGCATCTGCTGGGTGAGGTCGAGGTAGTGTTCGGTTTCTGGGCTCTCGTGCTCATGGTGGCAATGTTCCTGACCGATGGCGCCACCGTCGCCATGCACTACCTTGACTCGCGCAACTTCACCGAACCGATGTTCGTGTTTGCCATCATGGTCATCGCGGGCACTCGCCCGATTCTTCACACTGCTTTGCTCGGTGTCCGCCTCGTGAGCCACGCCCTCCCACTCCCGACGAACATGGGATTCTATTTCACGATTCTGGCCCTGGTGCCGTTGCTGGGCTCGTTCATCACGGAGCCTGCGGCCATGACGCTGGCAGCCATCATCCTGCGCGACCGTTTCTTTGGGAACGGGCTTTCGACACGTCTACAGTACGCGACGCTGGGCGTGCTCCTCGTCAATATCTCCATCGGCGGCACACTCACACCGTTCGCCGCACCCCCGGTGTTGATGGTGGCCGGCACATGGGAGTGGGGCATCAACTTCATGATGCTTACCTTTGGCTGGAAAGCGGCGGTCGCCGTGCTGATCAACGCACTGGTCGTGACAATGCTATTTCGCAAAGAGCTGTGCCTGCTGTCGGCCGGAGAACGCCGGACCAGTGGCGACACTCTCCCGTTCGCCATTATCCTGCTTCACCTGCTGTTCCTCGCCGGTGTGGTGATTTTCGCCCACCATCCTGCCATTTTTATGGGACTGTTTCTGTTTTTCCTCGGTGTGGCTCAGGCCTATGAACGCCATCAAGACCGCTTGATCCTGCGCGAAGGATTGCTCGTGGCGTTCTTTCTGGCAGGCCTGGTCGTCTTGGGCGGCCAGCAACAGTGGTGGTTGCAGCCGGTGTTAATGAGCATGAGTAATGATGGGGTGTTCTTCGGCGCAGCGATCCTCACGGCCTTCACCGATAACGCGGCGTTGACATACCTCGGATCGCTGGTCGAAGGGTTATCCGATGGATTCAAATATGCTCTGGTGGCCGGTGCGGTTACGGGCGGCGGCTTGACCATCATTGCCAACGCGCCGAATCCGGCTGGTCTTGCCATCCTGCGCGGTCACTTCGAGGATGAAACCGTCCATCCGGTCGGATTATTCCTCGCAGCCTTGCCGCCGACGATCATGGCGGTCTTCGCATTCTGGTGCATGTGAGCCATCGACCCGCCCGTTGAACCGGACAGTCACTCTTATCGAAGCACAAAGTGTTGTGCTAAGATGCGATCGACCTCGCCGCCATCCTGATCGCGAGGTCACGCCCAACGAGGACCCGTGGCTTTTTCAACCAATCGACTGTTTAAATATCAGCGGGGCATGCGGCGACGAATCGACATGCTGCGCGCCAAGAACGCGGACAGCATGGAGTTTGCGGTCGACGTCATGATGCAGGAGCGGGTGGACAGTTATTTCCGTATCGAACCGGGGCTCGAAGAGGTCGAACGGTCACTGCAGCAAATCGAGGACGAGTTGTCCTTGGTGAGGGATGTCTCGGGCGCCATTCGATTGGAATCTCGGTTGGAGTTCGTGGAGGACCGCTGGGACGAACTCGACAGTGAAGTGCGCGAGCGGCCGCGGCGTCGCCGACGCAAGATCAATCTCGCTGATTTTCTGAAAGCGGCGGGAGGGGAGGGGAGTCCCACCGGCGCCACCAATGAAGTCACCAACGCATACGACGCCTACCAGATTCTGGGCCTTGAGTTCGGCACGCCGCTCGCCGATGTGACCACGTCCTTTCGCCAACGCGCTAAGGAACTGCACCCCGATGCACGCAATGGAGACCGGAGTTCAGAACCGGAGCTCCGACGCATTCTCGAAGCGTATCAGTTTCTGAAGGAATATCTAAGTCTCAGCAATACCGAACCGCCGATTTCACGCGGGACGGAATATCGTCCCACTGAGTAACCTATGCCGACCACGCAACCTGACCAGACCCTGATTACATCCGACGAATCGCTGGATGCTCTCTGCGACCGCCTCATGGACAGTTCGGTCATCGCCATCGATACCGAGTTCATGGGAGAGGAACACTTCATCCCCCGCTTGGAGTTGATCCAAGTCGCCGCAGAGGGCGTGGGCGCGGTCATCGACTTTCCTGCCGTGCAGGACACCCCACCCATCGCCCGATTCTGGGATATTTTATGTGACACCCGCATCGAGAAAGTGCTGCATGCCGGGCGGCAGGACCTCGAATTGTTTTCGCACCATGCCGGCCGCCTGCCGAAACCATTTTTCGATACCCAGATTGCGGCGGCCATGGTCGGCTACGGTGCGCAAACGGCCTATGCCAACTTGGTACAGCGCGTCCAAGGCGTCAAACTCGACAAGGCCCACACCTTTACCAATTGGAGCCAGCGCCCGCTGAGCCAAGAACAGCTGGTCTATGCCCTGGACGACGTGACATTCCTCTTGCCCGTCCACCGCCATCTCCGGCAAAAGCTGACCGTCATGGGTCGCCTGCAGTGGGTCGATGAAGAGTTTTCCCGCCTGGAGGTTTCACTCGGGGCGCAGGCCCGGGACCCGCAAGAACGGTATCAACGTATTCGCGGATGGGACAGTCTCAAGCCTCGCGCCGCCGGCGTCCTACGTGATCTCGCGGCATGGCGGGAAGGGGAAGCCCGGCGTCGTAATGTGCCGAGAGGGCGAGTCATGCGTGACGAGGTCCTGGTGCAGCTGGCCCGTCAAACACCTCGCACGCTCGATCAGCTCCGTGGCATGCGCGGCATGTACTCCTCTGAGGTCGAACGCAACGGTCAAGCCCTCCTCGCCACGATGCAGCAGGCGCTGGCGCGCCCCGAATCCGAATGGCCTGAAGTTCCGCGCGATCGCAAACCGGACCCTGAATCCACCGGGGTGTTGGAGCTCCTTCAGGCCGTGCTCAAGTCCCGAGCCTCCATCGAAAACATCGCCCCCACCCTGATCGCCACCACCGGCGACCTGCAGGCCCTCGTCGAGCGTACCTCGCCGGAAGAAGAAGTCGATATTCCAGTGTTGCGCGGATGGCGCCGGCAGCTGGTCGGGGAAACCCTACTCAGCGTCTTGGCAGGCAATCTCAAGGTGTGGATCGACCCTGATTTGGGCAAGCTCCGGTTCGGCCACCTCGATCATCTCGCATAGGCCTCGCTCTTCACACCTCTGGCCGAGCAAGCTGACTGTCAGAAGTGGTTCATCTCGCGGCGCCGCGAGAAAACCCTGCTCGACGGTGATTTCGACGGTCCTTCCACAACCCCAGCAGCAGCGTCAGCAACGCCAGGCCGATTTCATCAGCCAACGGAATCACGTCCGGGATGACGATGTCGGCCAGGGTGAGTACGGCGAAGAGCACAAACAGGGAAGGAAATCGCAGATTGAGTCGCTGCAGAATCCGCCCGAGGAAAGACACTCGATCAACAGAACTGAACGCATACATGGGCCCGGTCCTCCATCGTTTCGCGCCGACGCTCCCGCGGGAGCCCTCAGAGGCCAACTCGATTACAGCAACTTGGTGATCGTCTCGGCTGGTCTCGCCAACATTGCCTGATCCCCCTTTTCCACGAGGGGGCGCTGGATCAAGTCCGGGTGCTTGACCATCAGATCGAGCAGATCGTCATCGCTCATCGTGTGGTCCGAGAGCTTCAGGGACTTGTAGAGATCTTCTTTGGTGCGCAGGACATCCCGCACGGCGAGCCCCGCCTTCTTCACAAGCGTCTTCAGCTGGCTCTTCGTGAACGGCTGCTCATAATAATTGATCGCCTTGAACGGCTGTCCGCTTTCACGCACCAGACGAACCGCCTCCCGACAGGTCGAACATGTGGGTTTCTGGTAGATTGTGATCTCCGCCATGTCTTTTACCTTTCCCTTCCTGCAAGGTTCCCTTGACGCAATTTTTTCACCTGTGTTACATCAAGACACTACACTTCAGCACGCTACCGACCACCTATGCCGCTTTTCGGAACCGACACCAGCGACCAGACAGGCAAGTTTTCCTGCGCCACGACGACGCAGCACACTTTGAAAGACCTGCGCACCAAACGCAAGGGGCAACCGGTGTTCGTCGTAGGTCATCGCCTGGAACGGAAGGGCAAAGAAGCCACATTCGAAGTCTTCAACGACCGCCTGGCCATCATTCGATTCGAGGACGACGTTCGACTGGGCTACGATCCTCTCGAACTCCTGCTGCCGACCGAGATCGACGAACAGGGGGTGGCCTACTTTGAAATCCGCCCCTGCCGGCTCTGTGAGCAATTCTTCCCCCTCACAGCCGACGAATGCGACGCAGAAGAAGAGCCGACGCTCTGCCCCGGCTGCACCTCATGAGGTGCAGCCTACCGAATCTTGAAATGCGAATTGATTGAGAGTGGGGAGGAAGAATCCTTCAGAATTCACTGTTCCCTACTCGGGCTCCTGTTAATCCGCCAGCGGCGCAATCTCCACGGCTTTCTTGATTAAACAATCTCCCGCATACCCCTGCAGCGCCATCGGCAGCATGCTGGCATCGAGCACCCGCGCTGAGTGGACCTTGAATCCATCCCCCGACTTCGCGCCTTCGAGCTTGAGCGCATGGCAGACCTCAAGCGTGCGCCACACCGGATTGCCGAGGACGGATTCTGCCGGCACGAGTTTCATATCGGACACGGCACCGTCCAGGAGCGCCTTCGCGGCCACGCGCGTCTTGTCTTTCGGTGGATCGCTGACGACGGCGAAGACCGTCACGTCCTCATCGGCCCAGGCCGGAGCAAGGAAGGCCAGCATTGTCAGCACTCCTATCGCCAACGGGCGGAACAGGCTCATGCCTTACCTCTTTGTAGCGTATGGAGACTGGTCGGGAGGGACATTCTGATCAGGTCGGGACGGCCGGTCCCGCGCCTCAAGAGGGGAGCCGACGCCAGGGCCGCCATGGCTCAGCGTGCTACGCCCGACCCGTGGTTCTCCGGTTGAGGTTGCCGGCTTTTCCACAGTGGCGGTGTGGTCATCCCGCCAGAGCACCATCAATACCGCGCCCAGCACCAACAGCCCGAACACTAGAAGGACTCGCGCCAATCCCGTCACCCGTTGCCCCACATTCGATCATCACGTCCGTTGCAAGTTAGTATGCCAAGGGAGTCTGATCAATTCAAGGTGATGGCTGAGTCGATGCCATGGATCATGGTAAGCTGAGCCAAACCAGGTTGCGATCAACGACTGCCTAGGTGGGCTCAGTAGTGACACCTGAGGGTGCACTCGTAGTGAGAGGGGAGACAGAATCTATGCCGCATGACTTTATGCCGGGCCTTGCCGGTGTTCCCGCCGCAAAATCAGCGATCAGCGATGTTGACGGCGCGCAAGGAGTGCTCGAATATCGTGGCATTCGTATAGAGGAGCTGTGCCAACAGTCATCCTTTTTGGAGACCAGCTACCTTTTGCTCTTTGGCCGGCTGCCGACGGTCCCTGAACTCGCCCAGTGGGTCCAAGACGTGACCCACCATCGGCGGATCAAATTTCGCATCATAGACCTGCTGAAGGTGCTGCCTGAACATGGGCATCCCATGGACGCCTTGCAGGCGGCCGTCGCTGCGCTGGGCATGTTTTACCCAGGGCGCAACGTGAAGGATGTGGAAAACAATTACTGGTCGGCGGTGCGACTCATCGCCAAACTGCCGACCATCGTGGCGGCCTGGGCCCGCCTGCGGCGCGGAGACGAGTATATTCCTCCGCGGGATGATCTCCCGTTTGCCGATAACTTTCTGTACATGCTGACCGAAACCGTTCCGCATCCGCTGTGGAGCGAGGTGTTCGACGATTGTCTGATTCTCCATGCCGAACACACCATGAATGCCTCGACCTTTGCCGGCATGGTGACGGCCTCCACGCTGGCCGACCCTTACACCGTGGTGGCGTCATCGATCGGGGCGCTGAAGGGGCCGTTGCACGGAGGCGCGAACGAGGAAGTCGTCATCATGCTGAAGGAAATCGGCACGTCGGCCCAAGCCCGTGAGGCCGTGGAGGCCAAGCTAGGGGGGAATCAGAAACTCATGGGATTCGGCCACCGCGTCTATAAGGTGAAAGATCCCCGCGCCACCGTCCTGCAGGAACTCTGCATGCGGCTCTTCAATGTCTGCGGCACCTCGCCGCTCTATGAAGTGGCGGTGGCGGTGGAGCAACTCGCCGGCGAACGTTTGCAGGGCAAGGGCATTTACCCGAACGTGGACTTTTACTCGGGCATTATCTACGACAAGATGGGCATCGAGATAGACCTGTTTACGCCGTTGTTTGCCATGGCGAGGGTGAGCGGATGGCTGGCGCACTGGCTGGAGCAGCTACGGGAAAACAAACTCTACCGACCGGACCAAATTTACTCGGGGGAGCACAACCGATCTTACGTGCCGATCGACCGGCGGTAGCCGGTTATTCGGTTCGACCGATAAACCACCACAACACAATGGACGTCACCAACATAATCCCGCCGAGCACCGCATATGACATGAATTCCAACATAGGTCTCCTCTCCGTCCGTCAAGGGGGCTAATAAATAATGCCGGGGCCTCGAATGTCAAGGCCCTCCCACGACCAGAACTCTTCGCTCGCCGCACTTGACTTCAGGGGCGGCAAGATTACCTACCTACCAGTGAAGAGGATGTCCCGTAGATGAAAACCCTCAGCACATCCACACAAGGAGGTAGGACAATGGCACTCGTAAAATGGGACCCGTTTCGGGAATTGGAAGAGATGTCAGACCGGTTGAATCGGATGATTGCCAGGCCGGCGACGAGTTCCGCCGTGGGACAGGGGAAGGAAGTGATGACCGTTGCCGACTGGACGCCGAGCGTCGATATCAGTGAAACCGAAGGCGAGTATGCCATCAAGGCCGAGCTTCCGGAGGTGAAGAAGGAAGATGTGAAGGTCACGGTCGAAGACGGCGTCCTCACGATCCAGGGTGAACGAAAGCAGGAGAAGGAAGAAAAGGGAAAGAAGTATCACCGGATTGAGCGATCGTACGGCCGGTTTGTTCGGAGCTTCACGCTTCCCGATACGGTCGACGAGAGTAAGGTGCGAGCGGAGTATGCCGATGGCGTGCTGCACTTGCATCTCCCGAAATCGGAGAAGGCAAAACCGAAACAGATCGATGTGAAGATTGGCTAAGCCGTTCGAATGACCAGGCGAAGAAAGGCCCGCCGAGAGCGGGCCTTTTTTTCGTTCATCGAGAATATGAGTGCCCGGTTCAGTGCTCCTGCATCACCAATTCCCACTGGAAACGTTCCAAGTCATATCGAAGCACGTACCGGTATCCATCGTCCGTACACACTCGAAAATAGCAATGCTGGTCCGTGTACCATTGTGCCACCACCTCTTCGACGCGACGTCTCATTCCCCCATGCACAAAGGCACGGGGCGTTTCTTCCCCCTTATACCCCGCGTAGGCTTCAACCCGTAAATAGTCCGAGTCCATCGTCTTCTCGACGTATTCACCGTACCGAACGACCGTTACATCGTCAATGGGCGCACAGCTTGTGCTTCCGCACAGGGACCGTTTAAGATGCCCGGCTCCAGCACGTCAACCGCCAGCTATCCCAGGAGACCCGACGATGAAGCACGCTTCACGCACGACCGACACCACCTCCGCGACAGGAACCCGACACGCATCCTTGACGACCCATACGCGCATGGAGCGGGACACGATGGGCGAACTGCCGGTTCCCTCCAATGCATACTACGGTGTCCAGACGGCCCGTGCGATCGAAAACTTTCCCATCAGTTCGCTTCGCATCCCTCGCTCCATGATCCGGGCCATGGGACTGATCAAACGCGCCGCCGCCACCGTGAACCATTCGCTGAAACTACTCGACAAGAAGCCGGCCGAGACGATCATACGCGCCGCCACCGAAGTGGTGGAGGGGACCCTCGATGCTGAATTCCCGGTGGATATTTTTCAAACCGGGTCCGGTACGTCGACCAACATGAATACCAACGAAGTGATTTCGAACCGTGCGACGGAACTCCTCGGCGGCGCCAGGGGCAGCAAGCTGGTGCACCCGAACGACCACGTGAATTTGGGACAATCGAGCAACGACGTGATACCGACCGCCATTCACATCGCGGCATCGGAAACGATTCAACAACAACTGATCCCCGCGCTGACTCAACTCCACAAGGCGCTGACCAGAAAAGCCCGCGAGTTCGACAAGATCGTGAAGATCGGCCGCACCCATTTGCAAGACGCGACGCCGGTCCGGTTGGGACAAGAATTCGGCGGCTACGCCAGACAAATCGAGCTGGGCATCGCGCGGATGAAACGGGCGCAGGCAGCCCTGAGCGAAGTCGCTCTCGGCGGTACCGCAGTCGGCACCGGGCTCAACTGCCACCCGAAGTTTGCGGCCAAGGTCATGGCCATCATCTCGAAAGAAACCGGATGCCCTTTTCAGGAAGCCGTGAACCACTTCGAAGGACAGTCGGCGCAGGACTCACTGGTTGAAGCCAGCGGCGAATTGCGCACCCTGGCGGTCAGTCTCATGAAGATTGCCAATGACATTCGCTGGCTCGGTTCAGGCCCACGCTGCGGACTCGGCGAGATCACCCTTCCGGAAACACAACCGGGGTCGTCCATCATGCCAGGGAAGGTCAATCCAGTCATTGCAGAATCCGTCACCATGGTCTGCGCCCAGGTGATCGGCAATGATGTCACGATCACGATCGGAGGCCAGGCGGCCAACTTTGAATTAATCGTCATGCTGCCGGTGATGGCCTACAATCTGCTGCAGTCCATTGAGCTGCTGGCGACGGCTTCGACGAATTTTGCCGTGAAATGCATCGAGGGAATCAAGGCCAACCAAGAACGCTGTAAGAGCTTGATCGAAGAAAGCCTTGCCATGTGCACGGCACTCGCTCCCGTCATCGGTTATGAGGCCGCCGCCAAACTGGCCAAAGATGCCTATCAGTCAGGTAAGACTGTCCGTGAGGTCGCGCGCGAACAGAATGTGTTACCGGACAAGCGGCTCACCCAACTGCTCGATCCCTGGCGCATGACCCAAGCGGGCGGACCGGTCGGGAGTGCGGGCGGGTAACAATCATTCGGAACCGGACCGGTGAGCATGACACATCGGCCAGCAGAACGGTGCTGCCAGACTGCCGTTGTTTTTGACAGTCTGAGGACCCCTATGCTAACGTGCGCAAAATTTTTGATACCTCTGCCGTCTAACGGCTTACGTTCAATATAGCTATAGATTGAAGGGTAGACGATGAGTGCAACGGGTTCGGAAACAAGCGGGCATGTCGTGATCGTGGTGGGAGCCGGTCCCGCTGGAATGGCGGTGGCTAAGAAAATGGCGGATGCCGGCCATGACGTCATTATTCTCAATCGCGACATCAAGTTCGGCGGGTTGGCCGAGTACGGTATTTTTCCCAGCAAGCTCAAGCTGCGCGGCGGCTTGAAGAAGCAATATTGGGAGATGCTCGAACAGCCCAACGTTCGCTACTTCGGCAATGTCTCGGTCGGGGAAGGGAAAGACCTCACGGTCGAAGACTTGCGCGGACTCGGCGCGAGCGCCATCGCATTTTCAATCGGCGCTCAGGGCACGAAAGCCATCGGCGTCGAAGGGGATTCCGCCAAGGGCGTGTTCCATGCCAAGGATGTGGTCTATCACTTCAATCGCTTGCCGGGCTTCGGCGACCGCCCATTCGACATGGGGAAACGTGTGGCGATCATCGGAGTCGGTGACGTGATGGTCGACATCGCGCATTGGTTGATTCGGTATAAGAAGGTGGAGCGGGTGACCGCCATTGCCCGTCGCGGTCCCGCTGAACGAAAATACAATCCGAAAGAGATTCGCGCCGTCTGTTCGAACATGGACCGGGAAGGCATTGCGCAAGAATTCGCGCGCATCAAGGACCGGCTGGCCGCAGTAGGACAGAATGCCGATGAGGTCCTGACCAGCATGACCGCCGAGTTCACGAAGTGTGAACAGACGGGCAGCGATTCCAGAATGGGCTTTCGATTTCTGGCCTCACCGAAGCGGGTATTGGTCGATACCAACCATCGCGTGCGCGCACTCGAAATGGAAGAAAACAAGTTGGAACCGAAAGGCGACGACACTGCCGCAGTCGGGCTCAAGCAGTATTACGAATTCCCGGTTGATAGCGTCGTGTTTGCCGTCGGCGACCGAGTCGATGAAACCGTCGGCCTGCCCTATAAGAGCGGCGTATATGTCACCAATCCCAACAAGACCGGAAACGATCCCGACGATGCCCTCTTTCAAGCCTATGATGAGAAATCCGGGAAGATCATCGATGGCCTCTTTCTGGCGGGCTGGGCGCGTAAAGCCAGCGAAGGTCTGGTGGGTATCGCCAAACGGGACGGGGACTGGTGCGCCGAGGTCATCACTCGCTATCTGGCGACCAAGACTTCTCGGTCACGCGCAACGATGGATAACGTCATCGCCAAACTGCAGACACTCCTCAAAGAACGAAAGAGTCAGCCGGTGGACCTTGACGGTCTCAAAGTGTTGGATGCGGTGGAGAAAACCCATGCGGGCTCTTCCGACGCCATCGGGGAATTTAAGTTCGCTTCGAACGCCGACATGTTAGCCCATATTGAGCGCGGCCGCGGATAGCCGCTCACGGTTCGATCACCCGTCTCCCCATTTCAGCTTCTCGCGCAACACTTCATAATAACTGCTCTCAGGAAAACGGATCAATCGGGTCAAGTGTTCGGATGCCTTGATTTCAACGGTGTCCCCCTGCGTCATCGCTACCCCGACCTGGCCATCAAGTGTCGCCATAGCCCCGTCGTCTTTGCTGGTCAGCACCACTTCAATTTCAGCATTGGCTGGAACGATCAAGGGTCGATGCGTCAAGGTGTGGGGGCAGACGGGGGTGAGGATCAACGACTGCACCGCGGGATTAATAATAGGACCACCGGCCGAGAGGGAGTAGGCCGTCGATCCCGTCGGGGTACTGACGATCAGCCCGTCTCCTCGCAGGTTCGTCACGAATTGTCCCTGAAGAGCGATTTTGAGTTCGATCATGCGGGCGAGCGTCCCCTTGCTGATGACCACGTCGTTGAGGACGACGCCGCGGGCCACAGTTTCCCCATGCCGATGCACGTGGGTTTTCAGCATGAGCCGCTCATCGAGCACGAAGTCATTGGCGAACATCCGCTCAAGCGACGGATACAAATTTTCCAAGAGGACTTCGGTCAAGAACCCGAGCCCGCCCATGTTCACACCGAGAATGGGAATGCCTCGCTCTCCGGCCAATCGCGCGGCATTGAGCATGGTCCCGTCACCGCCCAATACGAGCAAGACATCGGCCTTGCTTGCCAGTTGAGTTTTTTGAAATCCACCCTGCTCGCCGAGCAGCGTGGTTGAGGTCGTGTCCAGCAGTACGTCGATGTTGCGAGAGCGAAGCCAGGTAACAACCGCCTGTACGGTAATCTTCACTTCAGGGAATTTTGGTTTTGTCAGGATCCCGATGCTTTTGCTTTTCATAGTAGACGCAAGCGCGGCGGTGCCAAGATAAGAGGCCGGCTGAAAGGTGGGGGATTGTATCGGGATGATTCTTTTGCTGTCAAACAAGGTGCGCGACGCGACAGAGATTGCCTCTGTCGGCCAGTTAGCTATGAAGACACTCTCCGACCATCTCTGCCGATTTACTCAATACCTGTAGTCGCACAATGATAATGTCCGCTTCTCCCACAATAGCAATGTCCTCGATAGACTGCCTGCCGCGACAAGGAGGGCAGGATGGTCGGAGAGGACGCGGTGCGGATGAGTGTGAAGGAGTTGAAGC
>JAHFEW010000147.1 GCA_023248215.1 Nitrospira sp. | reverse complement strand
GATGATGGCTTGGGCCTCGCCGAGCGAGGCGAATTGCTGCACGTTCAACCACTCGTCTCGCAGGCGTCCGTTAAACGATTCAATGAAGGCGTTTTCCACGGGTTTGTCGGGCCGAATAAAATCCAGATGGGCACCGCGGCGGTAGGCCCAATCTTCCAACGCTCGTAACTGAAATTCTGCCCCGTGATCCACCGTGATGGACTGTGGGCCTCTTGTCCCGTTCAGGGCTCGATCGAGTGCCTGGCTGACCGTCTCCCCCGACATCTGAAAACCAGCCTCTAGCACCGGAGGAAGGTGTAGTCTGCATTACCGACCTCCATATATTGAGCTGATGGTATTAAGTAACTGTGATTCACTGAGCGCTCTCTCTTTGTCGACTCCTTCCAATAGTTCTATAAGTTTTCGTCTTACCTGGAGCTTGCCAGAATTAATCTCAAGGGAGCGTTCATATTCGGAAAGGGCTTCGCTTGTCCTGCCTTGCCTGCGCCACATGTCGCCTAAGACCTCGTGCTTCGTCGCTGCAGCGAATGAATCATCAGATATTTTTGATAAATACATAAGTGTCCTGCCGGTGTTCTGTTGGAGCAAGGCATGACGAGCGAGGGAGAGATTCGCAAATGCTGAAAATGTACCGTCCATTGAAGATGATTGTTCCCAATACGCTGTTGCCTCCTTCTCTTTACCCGCTTGTGATAGTACCCAGGCGTGAATATTGAGATATGCCGTGCGATCATTTGCGCCAGGAACAGGAATAAGTTCCATTGCTCCGAGAAGGCAAATGAGAAGGATACAGCCGGCACTCCTGGCAAGACGGCGTGTTCGAAAACAGTGTACTAGATGCTCAATGCAAATGAAGACAAAAGGCAGCAGGACGACGACGAAGGGGAGTCGGTATCTGCCGTTGATGTGAAATGGGAGCAGTGCGAGGGCATATCCGATAAGCAGTAGAGCAACGCCAAGTTGCGCACGTGAAGAAGTGGATTTCAGGATCAAGCCCGCCACTCCAAACGGCATGATGAGGCCAAAGCTCGGAAACGGAAATGCGAAGAACTTCGCGAATTGGCTCAGGATCTCGATGTCATAGTGGTCACTGGCTTCCGCGGGATTGAGGAGTGCAAGCAGTTTGTAAGTTTGTTTTGCCGCGAAGGTAGCAGGGTTTGCGAGTGCTGAATCAACCGCTTGTTGAATCCAATACCGCTCGGATTCTCCAGGCGAAACGAGATGACCTAACCGCCGACTCGCTTCAATCCGGAAGTGAATCTCAAGTTCGTCCGCATTGGATGAAGCGAAGGGCACAGGGCGATAATATGGATTCATGGTGTCGAGTTGGTTGCCAAGGTAGAGGTTGAAGCCTCCTTGATGTGTGGTGAGTACCAGCTCTCCAGCCGTAACATAATTGCGAACCATGAAAGGGGACAGGGCTAGGAGCACCCCGACGATGAAAGTGCCTCCCTGGGATGCAGAGCGTTTGAATGGCTCGCCGCTTCGAAGGTTAGTCCAGAGAAGCACCGCTAAGATAATGACGGAGAATACGATCGTGTTTTCACGCGTAGCGTTCAATAACCCGGTTGCAAGCCCCAACAGGAAAAAGCGCCACGGTCCATTCCCAGTAAGTGCTCTCGCTAGCAAGAGGGCAGTGAGGGAGAACAAGATCGCCTCTAAGGTAGTCTTGAGTGGGACAATGCTGTAGAGGATGAAGGGTTGGTATAGTGCTGCAAGAAGGGCAGAGCACAGGCCAACCTGTCGGTTGGCCATTTCTTTGCCCAGCAAGTAGAGAACCCCGCACGTGACAGTTCCTAAGCCAATGTTGAGCAGCCGAAAATACACCGGGTCTGGGTGGAAGACCTTGTACAGGAATCCGACGACGTAGGCAGGCAGTGGGGACGTTTTGTAGGCCGAGGTCGATGTGTAGGTCCCAGCAGAAAGTTTCGCAGCCCATGTATGATAGATCTGTTCATCGATGATGAGGGTCCGGAAATCTTCTGTTTGGGACATGGAATAGAGGGCTAGGCCCCGCACAATCAGCGCCAAGAGCACGGTTCCAAAAACAAGAGTCGTCCGGAGAACGTCTGACTCTGCTCTCTTCCAAACTCGACCAGTTATTGGCGGTAATACCATAGAACCCATGAGGTTAATGCCGGAGACTGACTTACTCGAAAAAGCGAAGCTTCAATAGGACCCACCCCGCCTTAAGACCGTCTATCGTTCGAATTTTCTTTCCGTCCACAAACCTCCTCGGTACATAGGTTATAGGCACTTCTTGGATAGGAATTCTCCGCTTGGCAACCTGGGCAGTCACTTCAGCTTCGAACTCGAATCCTGCACACTTCAATCGGATGGATTTCAACACCTCGGTTCTGAATACCTTCTGACAAGTGCACAAATCCGTCAGTGCTAGGCCGTATAGTCCATTGGCCAGATGTGAAAGCAAAACCCCTCCTAGCCAGTACCGCACATAGGAGATCGCATTTTTCTTGTAGAGGTTGCGAGATCCGTAGACCACGGAATATCGCTGCTCCGCAGTGTTGAGAAGCTTCAATAGATTAGCAGGGGCATATTCTAGGTCTGCATCTTGGATGGCAACAAATTTACCGCTGACATGGCCGAGGGCCGTACGGATTGCCAGCCCTTTGCCACAGTTTTTGTCATGCTCAAGAACTCGGACACACTCGTGAGAGATGGTCTTCAAGTACTCATGGGTTCCATCTATTGAGCCGTCATTGACAATGAGAACTTCCTTGTCCACGGGGAGGGACAAGACTTCATCCAATACGAGGGGCAACGTCTGGATTTCATTAAAGGTAGGAATGATGATGGAAAGTAAAGGAGGCGTCACGGGCAAAGGTGAGTCCCTGTTCGCTAGAGGAACATACATTCTTCACATAACCATGTCGCCCGGCCTAGCGAAGTCAGCAAGCCGGTGACGAACAAGTCGAGGGTCGGTCAATGATGTGGCACGGCTGTTAGATAAGCCGCGCACAGTGCGCGCCAGTGTATCACGCTGACAGGGCAAGGAATTGAGTTCGAATTGAGCCATCTGAATAACGCCAAAAGTTTGAGTCGGCAGCATACCTACCTCCCAATGTTTGACTCGAGTATTCGGGCTACAGGGCACTGACCTGCCCGGGCAAATCTGGTCCAGGATGAATGATAGACCGGGCCGCAATGACCCGCCCCGCGAATGTAAGCCAAACGAGACCTAAGGAATTGGCCCTGCGCGTGATCGGTTTGAGCCGCCTATGCGGCGATGCGAACCTCGCAGAGCTCACGTGAGTGTCTCCAGTAATTCATGGGACTCCTGGCCAGTTGGTGTGGTCGCCGCGACCCACTCGGCCACAAAAGACGCTGGCGCCCGATCCTCCAGCGCACTATGGGGTCGGACCAGATTGTAGTCCTGCTGCCCGCGCCATAACTTCTCGCGCACATCCTCGAGCGTGAAGAATACCTCAATATTCAGACACTCGTCCCGTAGACGCCCGTTGAAACTTCAATGAAGCCGTTCTCGACAGGTCTCCCAGGCCGAGTAAAATCCAGATGGATCCCGTGACGATAGGCCCAGGCGGCCACGACGCGACTGGCGAATTCGCTCCCGTTGTCGACCGTAATGGCCTGGGGCGCACCGCGCCCCTGTACCACAGGCTCCAATGCCTGCGCCACCTTCTCGCCGCTGAGGGAGTGATCGGCGACAAGACACAGGCACTCCCGCGTAAACTGGTCGACCACGGTCAAGATTCGGAACCACCGCCCATCGGTGACCCGCGCACTCATGAAATCCATGCTCCACCGCTGGTTCGGTGCAGTTGCCACAGCCGGAGGGACGCGGTGCCGCCGAGCTGCCCTCACTCGCATTTTGGTCCGGCACCATCAGCCCTTCTTCGGTATAGAGTCGATAGATCCGCTTCGCGTTCACAGGCCGGCCGTCCCGCCGTAACAACACCGTGAGCCGTCGATAACCGAAGCGCACCCGTATGGCGGCCAACTCCCGTAAGCGCATCCGCAATGCCTCCTGAGGATCGCGATGGCTCTGATACCGCAACGAGGCCCGCGCCATCGGCAACAGCCTCGAGACCAGGCGCTCACTCACCTGGTAGGTCGTTTGCGCCCGGCGTGCCAGCGCTCGCCGGTCCCGAGGCTTTACAGCTTTTTCGGGACGATCTCTTGCAACCTATGCCGATCGAGCGAGAGATCGGCCACCAGCCGCTTCAGCTTCGTGTCTTCTTCCCGCAATTGTCGCAACTCACGCAGCTCGCTCAGTCCGAGTCCCGCATACTTTCGCTTCCACAGGTAGAACGTCTACTCACTGATGCCGACCTGCCGGCAGACGTTCACCACAGTCGTCCCGCCCTGCGCTTGCCGCAAGGCGGCCAGAATCTGTTCCTCGGTATGTTCACGTCGTCGTGCCATCGTCGGGTCCTCCTTCTGGGCAAAGAAGACCACGTCGCGGGCCGTTTCCTCAAGCTGCCGCCGGCTTAGTTTTCGGGTTTTGGGTCAACCAGCAAAACCGTCGATACGTACACCAAAGGAAAAAGGGGACTTCGGCCGGAGAAGTAACGCCTGCCATGCGAGTTTTCGCTCCTCTTTCTCTTATCATTTCTTACTGCTCTGCGAAGTATCGGTCCCGCGATCTTAATGGGCGGTCATCATGGACAAAGCCTGTCCCCGTTCAAAGGTGTCTGTCAAATCCGGGCCACCTCAATGTGACCCCGATGGGGTTCATCCAAAACCATCAAGACCGGATCCAGGCTGTACAGGATCAACTTCGTGCCTTGGTGTAACAAACGGGGGAATGTCACCGGATCCCAAATTGCATGATGTACATGCCGCCGGCTGGTGGCCGGTGATCCATAACTAGAAACGTGGGCCAGAGTAGTGCGAGGCAACAGCTCGCTGGCCTCTGCTGAATTTCGTCCCAGGTTTACGGAGAGTTTCCAGCGGTGACATCTTGACAGTGGATAATCCGTCATTTCACGAACGTGATGCACGTCTCACACAGGCTACGTACGATTCTGCGCTTCCTGTGCTTGCACGCCTCGTATACGAAGTGATGAGCGAAAGGTTCCTTTTTTTCTTCAGAGTTCGATTCAGATCAGCTGCCCCTTCCTGCGCAGAGCTTAACTCCGCATCTGTGGCATCTTGCCCTTGGTTTCACCGCATCGCTCTCCGGGAAATTTTTGCAACCTTCCGTTTACTGCTACTTTCAGCGACTCTGAATCTCGCTTGTGCGAGGCACAGGGATTGATACATACAGATTCGGGAGGCCCGATGTGGGAATTCGTATCGGAGGAGACCGTGATTACGCGGAGAAGGGGTCAAGTCTTGACATCACGGTTTTGGTGGGGCGTTTCCGCCCAAATTGTGCAAATTGGGGTCATGAGTATGGACTGACATCTCAGAATTCTGAGTCTGAGTTATAGGGTGGTTGCCGTGCAATGATCGTGTGAAGGATGGCCCGCGTCTGCGGGGAATGACGGAGGCGGTGAAGGAATGGATGATGGAGTGGAAGGAGAGGCTTCAGACTCTGCACACGATTTTCCATTAATACACTTCGATGAGGTACTCTCCTTGCTGAAGGTATCCGAGTACTTGAGGAAAGAGTGGTTGGAACCACCGGGTAAGCGCGGCATTTGAGCAATTTCCGATTCTCACCCACACAACGGGCGTTCGGCTTGTGGCGGTCAGTAACAGAATATTCTTAAAGTCTTCGTCTTTCGTGATGATAACGTGCTGATGCGTTAGGGCATAGTCCCATATCGCCTCATCAGTTGCGAGGAGCAACTTGGCTTCTTCAACATGAACAGCATGGTGACCGAGGGATGTGATCAGGCGAGCGAGTGCTGGAGGAAGTTGAGCGTCAATTAAAAAGTTCATCCGGCACGGAGCATGACGTGATCTGATTGGGCGGCGGCAAATTCCAGCACGGCTTGAATATCTTCTTTCTCAAGATACGGGTAGTCTTGCAGAATTTCTTCTGGGGAGACTCCAGCCGCGAGAAGGTCCAACAGATCCTTGACTCTCATCCGCATGCCACGGATGCAGGGGCGTCCTCCACACTGAGCAGGATTGATCGTGATGCGAGATAAGAAGTTCATGGCGGGTATTTTAACCCCATGAAGAGAGGGAGATCAACGTAATCAATAGGAATCATGGGTCAAAGCAAAGAAGTCAAGGGGGCAAGTCTTGACATCACGGTTTTGGTTGGGGGCGCCTGCGTCACGATGCTGCTGGCGGTACTCCTCCCCTTCGATCTCCAAGGCCGCCACAATCATGCGGCGGGCCCCTTCTCGAGCCAACTCGTCCAGCGCCATCGCCACCGCCTGCTCACGCTCTTGCGCTCCCTCCAGCGCTCGGACTATTGTCATCATCGGCGTGCCTTTTCCCGACCTGCCAGCCGGTGTGTTTGGGTGTTGTTCACCCGGAAAGGTACGCCACCTACTCACCTCGTTCCACAACTTCTGCCTATATCTCAGTGTTTCGTGCCACTCTGACGAGTCAATGATTCAATCAGCAACTCCATAATCATGGTACCCGGAGACCAGACGCATATAAGGACTTTCGCGGACAGGTCGACTGTGAGGAATACGTGCATTTCACGAACGTGATGCCCGTGTAATACCGCCGAAGTGATGAGCAAAGATTCCGCAGATTCAAGTCGCTCGTGCATAATTTCAACGATGGAGTGATGGAGTCACCTCTTGGCACACCACGGGGTTACGGATGAGAACGTATCGTCGGATCGAGGACGAAGACCGGGGCCAGATTCACGCCTTGCGGAAGGCTGGAAAAA
>JAHFEW010000075.1 GCA_023248215.1 Nitrospira sp. | reverse complement strand
GGCCTTGCGGTATTCTTCCGGCTGCTCGAGCGGTTCGAGATCCCAATCGGGCTCGCCTTCGCCGATCATGGTTGAATCACTCTCCTGGGTAACAGAGGCCCAGACCGCAATGGCGTAAAACAGGATCGTCAATGCACCGAGAACGTAGGCTGGCATATTGACCTCCCTTGTAGCTGATTACCTCTCTATCATGGTACCCCTCGGTCCGACCTTGAACCACTAGGGAAATGCCGGGGTCGCTTCCCACAGTCTTCGCAGCGTTATTCACGGGCGGCTGGCAACAACTCCCTAAACGCGGTTCAAATCCAATCACATGGAGCCGCGCGAAGCGGACGAAGGGCCTGGTTATCCCCGTGCTAAGCTTGTCTGAGCATGCAATCCTTTCCGCCTCGAATTCATGTGCTGCTTGCGCGGGAGGCGCCGGTGGGGGTCGTGATCCGGCGAGGGCCCTCGCGGCAGGTCTGCACCCTGCTGTGGGACCGCCGGACGGACACCTTCGCGCTCGGCCAATGGTTGAAGGGCCGCATCTATGAGCGGCGGTGCGATCTCTCCCCGGATGGGACCCACTTCATCTACTTCGCCATGGATGGCAAATGGCACAGTCTGTCGAAAGGGTCCTGGTCGGCCATTTCGCTTGCTCCGTTCTTGAAGGCCATGACCTTCTTTCCCAAGGGCGACTGTTGGAACGGTGGCGGCCTCTTCATCGAGAACGACCGCTACTGGCTGAACGGCGACGGCTGCCATGCGAGGCGCCGCGACACGACGATACTGCATCGCGATGAGAGCTACCGGCCAACCGGTGGCCGTGGCGGCGAATGTCTCAGTGTCTATTATCCTCGCCTGCTGCGGGACGGCTGGATCCTCAATGATCACCTCTCGGCCGGTATCACCGACCAATGCGATGTCTTTGAAAAAGCGCTTGGGAATGGGTGGATCCTGCGGAAGTACGCCCATGCCCAGGTCGGTAGTCCTATGGGGAAAGGCTGCTACTGGGACGAACATGAGCTCGTTCGCTCACAATCCGATCTTTGTCTGAAACAGCCGGAATGGGAATGGGCAGACCTCGATGGCACGCGGCTGATCTGGGCTAAGACCGGCCTGCTCTGGACCGGCTCGCTCACCGAGGCAGGCCTTGCCGAATCCCGCCTCCTGTACGACTTCAATGGCATGACCTTCAAACGCTGCACCGCTCCCTACTAATCCGTCACCCCGCATCCCATAGCCACCGTGCCTCTCTGCCCGCTCCCCTCAGCTTTCTCTCCGCTTTGTGATAGGCTGATCTTGTCGCTTCGCACTGCACCGCATCTTGCCTGACTCCCGCATGACAACCACTTCACCATCGCCGACCATCTTGAGCTCGCGTGAGATCGGCCTGCATTTGGGCGGATTGGTCCTGTTCCTCGGCCTGCTGGCGCTCTGGTATTGGCTCTCGACGGGGGCGCGGGCGGTGCCGACGTTGATTGAGATGCTCAAGGACGACGATCCTTCGACGCGCATCGTGGCGGCAGAGCAACTGGGACTGGTTGGACCGGCTGCGAACGCGGCGGTGCCCGCCCTTTTGGCCCAAGCCACGCGGGATGGCAGTCAGCATGCCAACACCACCGCCGCGGCGGCACTGAAGTCGATCGATTTGACGGCGGCTCGCCTGGTCATGACCCACTTCATCCCGCGCCTTCAGGATCCGGATGTGCAGCAGCGCCGCACGGCTTGCGCGGTGCTGGGCAGCCTGGGGCCGGTCGCGAAGCCTGCGGTCGTGTCGCTTCTCGCCGTGACCAACGATCCCGATGAACTGGTGCGTCGCAATGCGCTGACGTCCCTGGCGAGTATCGGCATTCCCTCGGCGCCGATCGCAGCCTCGTTGATCGCCGGTCTCCGCGCCCCCTCGGGTCTGGTTCGCCACAGCGCCGTCGCCCAATTCGCATTCACCACGCCGGTGCCGCAAGAAGCCGAAGAACCGCTGACGTCACTCCTCGCTGATCAAGACAAAGCGATTGCCGGATTGGCCCGTAGCGCCCTGGATAAGCCGAGACCCGACGATACCTCCCATATCCAATCGCTGAGTCTGATGATCAAGCAATCGACCGCGCGCGACTATGCGCTGCACCAACTCGCTCAGCTGGGTTCTTCGGCCAGCGAAGCCTTGCCTGCCATCGTTCCAATGCTCCAGGATGAGCAACCTCTGGTTCGGTATCTGGCGGCGGAAGCGCTCGGCGCGATGGGACCAGCCGCGAAGGAAGCCCTTTCGGCTCTTCGAGAACAGCAACAAGATACTGATCCGGTCGTGCGAGCGAGTGTTGGGGAAGCACTAAAGGCCATTGAAACGGGAATGACGATGCCCACGGAACCGGCCTCGAAGGGACTCAGGCAATGACCATGCCCCCTTGCACTACGACTTCACGGCTCAGGCTCCTGACCCGCGTTGGAGTCTGGGGCAGTGCGGTCGGAGGTCTGGTTCTTCCCTGGGCGATTATGCTCGCGGTGGACCACTTCGTTCGCCATCTTCCTCTGGACCAAACCTGGCAATCTTTTCGGCTGCACCTGTTCGCTCCCGGCTATAACTTGTTCCTGGTCGGCATTCTCACGGCCGTTCCATTCATCGTGTCGGCTCTTGTGATCCTCCTTCATTTGGGCACCGCGCCGGTTCAGGCCCCACTGATTGCGCGCCGACGGACGCTGGGCCTCGCCTGTGCGAGCTTCGGCATGCTGGCCGTGGCAGGCTGGACCCACGTCGATGTACTCATCCATCCCGATGCCCAGGGCGCGCTGGCCTACTTCTTCTTGCCGATCGTCCTGCTTCTCCTGCTGCCGGTCGGGTACGCTGTGGGTCGGCTCGCAGCAAGAGTGCTTGTACCTCCTCCCACCCTGTGAACGGAATCCATGCGGTGCCACCGTGATTAATCGAGCCGTTGATTCGGTGACCAGATGGTGCGGGCTGGACAGCGTCAACGACGTGAGTATAATGTGTGCCATGATTGACTCCGCCATGAGTGCGTGCTGATGACACGAATCCTGTGTTGCCTCGTCTTCCTCGCCTTCGGATACTCCTCTGTCCAGGCTGCTTCGAAATATGAAGACAGTGTGAAAGAATTGGCTGAAGGCGTGGCGGCCGAAGCCATCAAGATGAAGAAGTCACGGCTGGCGGTGCTGGATTTCGTCGACAGCAAGGGGGACGTGACGCCCATCGGACAATTCCTCGCCGAAGAGCTAGCCACCCAATTACTCGTGGCCGGTGAACTCAAAGTCGTCGATCACAAACTTCTGGCAGCGACCATGGCGAAACACCAGCTCACCCACCTGGAGACCTCGCAAGCCAAGGCAGCCAAGAAGGTGGCAAAGGCACTTCGGGCCGATCTGTTCGTGACCGGGGCCTATCTGGAAATTCCCGAGGGCGTTCAGGTTACGGCCAAGTTGATCGGCCCCTACACCGTGTATCCGGTCGGGGCAGCAAGGACCATCGTGCCGAAGGCCGGACCACTCGCCGCGCTCCTCAAGCAGGCAAATGCCCCAAAACCAGCGGTGGCGATCGCCGCACCGGAGCCCACGGCCCCGGTGCTGAGTGGCCATGAAAATGAGTGGTATCAAGTCAGCGTCGTGGGGATTTCTCGGCAAGATGATCAGATCGCGCTGGACCTGCTGTTTGTAAACCGCTCCTCTCATCCGGTCAAAATCGGCTGTCAGCTGCGGGACACCTATCTGCTGGATGAGCAAGGCGAGCAATGGACGCAGGATATCGCCCAGAGTCGCGAAGGACTCTGTACCCGCGGCATGGAGCTGAACCCCAGGAAGCAGCAACAGGCGAGGCTCTCGTTTTCAGTGAACGCGAAGCCGGCCAAAGGGCCCGTGACTTTGCACTATCACGAAACATCGCCTAGGCCTGATCGCGTCGTTACCCTGGAAGGACTGAAACTGGATGCCGCACCAGCCGCCGAGGCCGAACCGCCTGCGCCGCAGGAATCCGTTACCCCCACGCCATAACTCATTGCTTCCGGAACCTTTGCACAGGGAATATCCATGATCAAACAAGTCTTGACGATAGCGGGCTCAGACTCGGGCGGTGGGGCAGGAATCCAGGCAGATCTGAAGGCCATGTCGGCCAACGGGGTCTATGCCATGTCGGTTATCACGGCTATCACGGCCCAAAATACGGAAGAGGTGACCGACGTGTTCGAGTTGCCGACCTCGATCGTCGCTGCCCAGATCGATGCCATTTTCGACGATTTTGAGGTGGCCGCAGTCAAGACGGGCATGCTGTCGTCGGCGGACATCATCAAGACCGTGGTGAAGCTGTTGAAGCCGCAGCAGGTGAAGAACCTGGTTGTGGACCCCGTCATGATCGCAAAGGGCGGACAACCCCTCTTGAAACCGGATGCCATCGACACCATAAAGAAGGACCTCTTTCCGCTGGCCTTGCTGGTCACGCCGAACGTGTATGAGGCCCAACAGCTCTCAGGTATCGAAATTACCTCGCTGGCTGATGCCCGCCGCGCCGCCAAGATCATTCATCAGTTCGGATGCGCCAACGTCCTCATCAAGGGGGGCCATCTGCCAAGTGATCGCGCGACCGACCTCCTCTACGACGGCCGATTCTTCAATATCTTCAAGGGCGAGTTCATCGACACGCCGCACACCCATGGCACCGGTTGCACCTTTGCCTCCGCCATCGCGGCGCATCTTGCCCGAGGAAAGGCCGTCCCCGACGCGGTTCAAACCGCGAAGACCTACCTCACCGAGGCCATCAGACACAGCCTGGCCATCGGGCACGGCAAGGGTCCCACCAACCACTTCTATTTTTTGAGTCAGGACTAGTCACCCATGAGTCGAGGGCTCGGATCACCGCTGTCGTTTCTCCTCACCGGATGGACCTGGCTTCTGCTGACCTCCCTGGTAGGATTGGCTACCTTTCTCGGCATCGTGCGCGGCTCTCCGCTTCCCCCCGGCCTACGCATGTTCCATGTCCACGGCGCCCTCGTCGGCGGCCTCATTCAGATGATGACCGGCTTGGCCCTGGCGGCCATCGAGCTAGCCGGCCACGAGACGAAACGGATGAAACATCGGGGGCTGTTCATCGGCCTGAATCTCGCAGCCCTGGGCTTGGCCGCAGGCTCGTGGTTACGCGATTCCAACCTGATCATCGCCGGCGGGCTGTTCCTGGTGGCGATCTTCATCCCCATGGCGCGCAATATGGTGAAGGCGCTTCGAACCTGTCCGGGGTGGACCCAGCTGTCCGCCCTGTTCTTCGGTATCACCTTGGCCGGCCTGTTCGGTAGTCTGGTCCTTGGAGAACTTCTCGCCGGAGCCTGGTTCCCCACGTGGCACGGCATGCTCCGGCTGGGACATCTGCATGCAGGCCTGTTGTTGTTCATCACCCTGGCAACGGTCGGAACGATCCAGCTGGCGTTGCCACCATTACTGAATCGCACGCTGCAAAGTGCAGGCTTGGGACAGACGGTCTTGCTCCTGCTGCCGGCTGGCGCCGCCGGGCTGCTGACTGGATTCATTCTCTCCTCGGTCCACATTCAGCTGGCCGCGGGAGGCTGTCTGGTCGTCACGCTGGCGCTCTGCAGCTGGAATCTCCTTCGCACCTGGAACCATGCCGGCCAGCCCGGTTCGTCCGCCACCGACCACCTCATGACGGCTCTGTTCCTCCTTTTCATCATGACGCTCATCGGCATGGCGGTCGGCATCAATGTGTTGTGGACACCGCCGGCGATGCCCTACGGCACCCTTCACCTGGTGGCTTACACCCATACGGCGTTCCTAGGGTTTCTGCTGCAAGCGATCGTCGGCGGGTTATCCTACGCCTTACCCGCGCTGCTGGCCGCACAACGCGTCACGAGTCAGAAGAAGCGGACCGCCTACCGGGAAGGTCTCGAGCGAATCATGAATCGCTGGCGGGCGCTGCAGGTGTCCACCCTCAGCTTTGGAACCCTAGGGCTGGTCCTCGTCGCGTCGATGACGTGGAACCTCCCGCTCTCCTCGCCCTGGGTCCATACGGGAGCCTGGGTGAGTTTGGGCTTGCTTCTGAGCAGCCTCACATTGTTCACGATGAAGATCGCGCAGGTGGTGGGAACGCACCCGACCGGCGAACGCGCCGCCACGGACTGATCTCGCAGCCTCGCGCCTTGCCGGAACCATCTGCCCTATGGAAGAAACACTGTCTTTTCACGACTCCTTCGGCCATCGCATTGCGGCCGTCCTTGCCACACCGGACCAGGCGACCGATCATGTCGCGGTGCTCTGCCACGGGTTTCTGTCCCACAAAAACAGCACAAGCAATCAGGCGTTGACCACCCTCTTGGTTGGGCGAGGCATCGCCACGTTTCGCTTCGATTGTTTCGGACATGGCGACAGCGACGGGCCCTTTGCCAAATTGACGACCACCATCGGAGCCGGCCAGGCACTCGCGGCCTTGCACTACGTTTTCGATCGCGGCTATCGTCGGCTGGCCCTCGTCGGCTCCAGCTTCGGCGGTCTCGTCTCGCTCCTCGCCGCCGCCGACTGGACAGGAACGCACACCTCGAATCCGACATCCATCCCTCCACTCGCCTGCCTGGCGCTTAAATGTCCCGTCGTCGACTTCGGAGAGGAACTTCGCCTGGAGCTTGGAGAGGAAGGACTGCAGCAATGGAAACAAACCGACACGATCCCAGATCTTCACGGAGGGGCGGCGCGCCTTCCTCTCGACTATGCCTTCTACCAAGACTGCCTCAACCGGATCGCCTTCGAACCAGCTCGAACCCTCACCGTTCCAACCTTGATCGTCCAGGGCGATCACGATGAATATGTGCCACTCCACCAAAGCCAGCGACTCTTCGACGCCTTGCCAGGCCCTAAACGCCTGAAAATTTTGCCTGGCGCCGACCACCGCTTTACCAAGACCGCCGATTTTCAACAGATGCTGGCATTGCTCACCGATTGGGTCTCTCGACATCCCACCGCATAGCGCGATTCTCTTCAGCGTCTGCTGACCGGACGCCATCGACGCCGAGACAGCCTTACGCCATATTTTTCGGGTACCCGTCGCACGCGCGGAATGACGACGAAGGCTTTCCCCTCCAGCCGCTGCTCCATCTTGCACACCGTGATGTGACGATCCACATTTCAGCCATCGGCCGCCCTCAAAACGGCGCGTGACGTGGCTTTCTGACGATACCAACATTCTCACGCGTGGCATGCCGGTTGCTCATCCAGCGTCTTGCATTTTTCCCCGGAGGAAATACGATGAAGATGCCAATGAGTGTGTTCGTGATGGGTGTTGCCGGTTGTTTTTCTTCCGCGTTGCTCCACGCAGCCTTGGTCCCACCCGCTGCGGCAGCAGACAGCTCACCCACTCTGAGCCTGCTGCAACAGCCTTCCCTTGCCGCAGCCGTCGCGAAAGCCCAGGACAGCGGAACCGCACCCATCGTGCCCAGTCCGAGCGCGCTGGTCTTGAAGGCGCAGAAGGGTCAGACCGCGGTCGGCACACTCATACTCAAGAAATCCAGCACCGATCAACACACCTACTACCTCAGCACCAACCAGTCGTGGGTGTGGATGAATCCGCCGTACGGCAGCACCCAAACGATTGCATCCGAAACAGACCAGCTCGTGATTACGGCCCAGACCGCCAACCTCTCGGCCGGCACCTACTCGGCTCTGGTCTATATCGTCGATTCAGGCCCGAATAACTTCACGAACATGCTCCGTATCCCCGTCACGCTCACGGTCACGGCGACTCCCGTCGCTGCATCCCCGCTACCGCCTCCGCCGAGCCCCCCTGCAGCGACAGTTCCGCCGACTCCTGTCCTTGTGACGCCGCCCCCACCGCCGCCTGCTGCGACGACTCCGCCGCCTGTCCCGCCCGTCGTCTCAACTACAGGGATCGCAGCCAGTCCAGTGGCATTGGTGTTGAAAGCGGCGAAGGGTCAAACTGCCGTCGGCACCTTGGCTCTGCGTAAGGCCGGAACCGATCAACACACCTACTACCTCAGCACCAACCAGTCGTGGGTGTGGATGAATCCCCCGTACGGCAGCACCCAAACGATTGCATCCGAAACGGACCAGCTCGTGATTACGGCCCAGACCGCCAACCTCTCGGCCGGCACCTACTCGGCAACGGTGTATATCGTCGATTCGGGCCCGAATAATTTCACGAACATGCTCCGTATCCCCGTCACGCTCACGGTCACGGCGACTCCCGTCGCTGCATCCCCGCTACCGCCTCCGCCGAGCCCCCCTGCAGCGACACCTCCGCCGCCCCCGCCCGTGGTGCTGGTGCCGGTACCGACGCCTGCCCCCGTTGTGGCGACACCTCCGCCGCCCCCACCTGCGCCATCTCCCGTCGCAACCGCGCCAATCCAAGTGAGCCCGGCTGCATTGACCCTGACGAGCACGAACGCCGTCGGCACCTTGACCCTGCGTAAGTCAGGTACCGATCAGCATGTCTATTCCCTGAGCACCAACCAGTCCTGGGTATGGATGAACCCGCCCTATGGCAGCACCCAGACCATTTCCTCTGAAACGGATCAGATTGTCATCACGGCTCAGACCGCCGGACTCCCGGCAGGAACATACTCGGCAACAGTGTATATCGTCGATTCAGGCCCCAACAATTTTTCCAATACGCTTCGCATACCCGTGACGTTTACCATCGCTGCCGGGCAGACGGCCTCAACGTCGCCTTCAGCACCTACTCAGCCGACGGCCACGTCACCACCCCCTCCGCCGCCGAGCCCGTCCTCACCCACACCGGTGGCGACGATCCCCTCGTCATCTGCACCGAAAACCGCCAGTGCCACGGTCAGCTGGAACGCCAATACCGAAAGCGATCTGGCAGGCTATCGAGTGTACGTGGGAACCAGATCGGGAAGTTATGGATTCGCCGGTCCCTTTGAGGTCGCCAACAGCACCAGCTTCACCGTGCCGAATCTTCCGGTCGGCACGACCTACTTCTTTGCCGTCTCAGCGTTCGACCGGGCAGGTAATGAAAGCACCAAATCGGCCGAGATCAGCAAGAGCCTGTTTTAGATCGACGGTTGAGAGGGCACGAGCGAGATGCCGTGAGCTGGTGCGCAGCAGGCGCCCAGCTTACGGTGGAGTGGGTAGACCGGCCGTCCTGGCACATCGAAACCCCGTGTAGCTGTTCCGAGTCTCCGGAAACAGTTTGAACCGGCCGTAGGTAAGAAGGTACTTCGGTAAATCCGACCAGGACCCGCCACGCAAGACTCGAAATGACCGGACGGTCCTGATGTTGCGCCCACTCCACGGCCTCCCACTGCCAGGGCGCAGGCCGATTGGTCTCAGCGAGAAACTTGGCGTAGTGTCCGGTCGTGACCTCGTAGCGATCCATCTCGAACCGGTCCACCCACACCTGATGTTGCGGCCGTTCGTCCTCCAGCGCATCCGTTCCATTGGCCCCCATCGCAAAGAACCCTTCAGAAATCACCACCATCGGAACCTCGGGAAGGGGCTGCGGCTCGGGCAGAGCCCGTGGTTTCCGCAACTGTTCCAGCTGCCCCCACCCTGTTCCGTTCGATTGAGTCAGAACGGTAATCACCAGACAGATGAAGAGGACAGGGAGACCTGCGCGCATGATCGATGTCGACTAGGGAATCACGCCACCGACGACCCAATGCCGGTCGTCCGGGACGTCGATGAGCAGTCGTGACAGATTCAGTTCGGCTAACTGCGCCGCGACTTCATCTTCGGTAAACGCCGCCAACAACGAATTGTAGAAATCCCGTTTCAGGATCGGAGCTTCGTCGGACGCATAGTGATCCACCAGTGCCTGTGCCGCTTCGGGAGACTCGGGCCGCAGCAAATCCATCACCAGGATACAGGCACCGGGCTTCGCCCATTGCTTTATGTGAAACCAAAGCTGCAGAGGATTCGGCACATGATGCAGCAGGCTGTTGGACAGCACGGCATCGGCCTGCTCCGGCAAGGCGAGCGTTTGAAACCGCTCGCAGCACAGCGTGATATTGTCCGCCAAGCCCGCTTCGGCCACGGCCTCCGCCGCCCTAGACACGGTGGCAGACCGGGGATATCGCCGGCTGGAGTTGGTCGGCTCCAGTTTTGGCGAGATCATCTCAATCCTTGCCGTCGCCCGCTGGACTGCCTTCCAGGCTCCGAGCCCGACAACAGGCCCGTCCCTCACCGGCCTGTTGCTGAAATGCCCCGTCGCCGGCTTTGGAGAAGAACTTCGCCTCGAATTCGGTGAAACGACATGCAGGAAAGGCAACGCACCAACTCGATCACAGATCTCCATGGAGGACCTATCCGCCTCCCCCTGGAATATGCTTTTTATGAAGACTGCCTCAACCAGATCGCCTATTAGCGGGCCCGGTCCATCACGACCCCAGCCAACATCGTCCAGGGCGAGTGTCTGCCGCTCCATCAAACCCGGCGACTCTTCGACGCCTTGCCCGGCCCGAAATGGCCGGAGATGCTCCCAGGCGCCGACCACCGGTTAACCAAAGCGCCCGGATTGCCAACAGATGCTGGCGCTGCTCACCGAGTGGATTCAGCGGCACTGCCGGTCATAACCCCCTACATTCAGGACCGGTCGCCCATCAGCCCAAATGATTCATGAGGGTTCGTGACGAAACCGCGGAGACGCCTGGCGAGACGGGCGCGTGGAGTCGCGAATAAGGGAAGCATCCTTGAACAGGATTCTGCTTCACGCTTTTTGGGCCTGTGGTCTCCGCGGTGCACCGCGATCTGACTCGGAAAATCTGGTTTCCTGGGCAACCGCAGGCTTTCCCATATCAGACCACTACCCATCTTGTACACCCTGGCTCCACCCGGCGCCGTATAGGGTCCAATCGGCTTCAAATTGGCTTGAGACGCCACTTTCTGGCGACCACGTCAATCTCCGACGGTGGCATGCCGGTTGCTCATCCAAGCTCTTGCGTTTTTCCCGGAGGTCCCACTATGCACACAACAACAAGACTGTTCCTGTCAGGTATTGCGGGTTGTTTTTGTTCCGCTCTTCTGCAGGCGACCTCGATCCCGGTTTCTGACGCCGCCGAAGAGCAGGGCTCACACAGTCACAGGCTGCTTCAACAACCGGCTATTGCCGCCGTCATCCCCAAAGCGAAAGAAAACGCGACGATCCCCAAGGTCATCCAGAAGACCACCAAAAAGCTGTCGCTCCTCGCTCCGACGAAAAGCACGAAAGACGATCAGCCCCCTGCGGCTCCAAGCTCCCCAACTCCACAGGCATCTAATCGAGTAACGGTGCCTCGGAGTTCCAATGCTGTAGGGAGCGCAGCTATCTCCGACACACCACAGACTTCCGTCACCCTTCCCGCAACCAATGGCACCGCGGTCGGCCGCCCATTGAGCGCTACACCTTTAGCGTCCCTGTTCGCCCCAGTGTTGGCACCTGCACCCCCGACGTCGACGGCATCGACCAGCCTCTCGATCCGACAACCCGCTTCATCAGGGAGCGGATCTAGATCGGCTCGGAGCTTGTTGCAACGGCGGGAGTTTACAGCACTGTTGACTCCCCCATCGGCACCCAGCCAACCGGTGGTGGTGACTCCTCCAGCTCCGTGGCCAACGCCGGTCGTGACACCGCCACCGTCTCCATCACCCACACCGGTGGCACCGCCGCCACCGCCCCCGGCAAGTCCGCCACCGCCGCCGCCTGTGGCAGTCACTCCTCCGCCGCCGCCATCTCCATCACCCACACCGGTGGCACCGCCGCCACCGCCCCCGGCAAGTCCGCCACCGCCGCCGCCTGTGGCGGTCACCCCTCCGCCGCCTCCCGTTCCGGGGGTTGGCACCGCAACACTGATGTGGGCTCCGAACAGCGAGGTAGACCTGGCTGGATATCGCGTCTATGTGGGGACAAGTTCAGGGAACTATACGTTCGCCGGTCCCTTTGAAATCACCAGCGGCACCAGCTATAGCGTGCAAAATCTCCCGATGGGGCAAACCTACTTTTTTGCCGTGTCGGCTTTCGACATCTATGGCAATGAAAGTCTGAAATCCGCGGAGGTCAGCAAGAGCATTTTCTAACTTTCTGACCGTGAAGAAGGAGATCAAGGCCGTGAGCTGGTGCGCAGAGGCGCCCAGCTTACGGTGGAGTGGGTGGACCGGCCGTCCCGGCACATCGAAACCCCGTGTAGCTGTTCCGAGTCTCCGGAGACAGTTTGAACCGGCCGTAGGTAAGAAGGTACTTCGGTAAATCCGACCACGACCCACCACGCAAGACTCGAAATGATCCGGCATCAGGTCCCGCAGGATTCCTGGGCGGGCTGCTTTCGTAGTAGTTCGCTCCGTACCAGTCGGCCACCCATTCCCCGACATTCCCCGCCATCTGATGCAGCCCATAGGGACTGACACCGGCCTCATAGCGCTGGACCGGCATAAGCACCTGGCTGTAGTTGAACCTGGCGCCCAGCGCAAAATTCGCTAACGTATCGGTGGGGCCTTGGTTGCCCCAGGGGAACAGTCGCCCATCGGTCCCCCTTGCAGCCTTTTCCCACTCGGCTTCTGTCGGAAGCCGTTTGCTTCGCCAGCGACAATAGGCATCGGCATCGAACCAATTGACGCCAACGACCGGACGGTCGCGATGTTGTGCCAGATCCACTCCCTCCCACTGCCAGGGCGCAGGCCGATTGGTCTCAGCGAGAAACTTGGCGTAGTGTCCGGTCGTGACCTCGTAGCGATCCATCTCGAACCGGTCCACCCACACCTGATGTTGCGGCCGTTCGTCCTCCAGCGCATCCGTTCCATTGGCCCCCATCGCAAAGAACCCTTCAGAAATCACCACCATCGGAACCTCGGGAAGGGGCTGCGGCTCGGGCAGAGCCCGTGGTTTCCGCAACTGTTCCAGCTGCCCCCACCCTGTTCCGTTCGATTGAGTCAGAACGGTAATCACCAGACAGATGAAGAGGACAGGGAGACCTGCGCGCATGATCGATGTCGACTAGGGAATCACGCCACCGACGACCCAATGCCGGTCGTCCGGGACGTCGATGAGCAGTCGTGACAGATTCAGTTCGGCTAACTGCGCCGCGACTTCATCTTCGGTAAACGCCGCCAACAACGAATTGTAGAAATCCCGTTTCAGGATCGGAGCTTCGTCGGACGCATAGTGATCCACCAGTGCCTGTGCCGCTTCGGGAGACTCGGGCCGCAGCAAATCCATCACCAGGATACAGGCACCGGGCTTCGCCCATTGCTTTATGTGAAACCAAAGCTGCAGAGGATTCGGCACATGATGCAGCAGGCTGTTGGACAGCACGGCATCGGCCTGCTCCGGCAAGGCGAGCGTTTGAAACCGCTCGCAGCACAGCGTGATATTGTCCGCCAAGCCCGCTTCGGCCACGGCCTCCGCCGCCAGGTCCAGCATGGGACGGCTGGCATCCACGCCGGTCACTCGCGCGCCGGGGAATGCACGGAGAAAACGAATCGGAATATCTCCTGGACCGCATCCCAGATCGAGCACATGTCCACCGGTCCAATCAGGAAAATATTCGCGAAACCGATCGACAAACCCCTGGTTCTCTTCGGCGAAATCCGCTCGGGCATAGGCACGGGCCTGCGCGACGTCATCCATCAGTTCCGGCTCCAACACACGTTCCATCTCAAATCCTAGGTGGGGAATGAGTCTCCCCGCATTCACAATTGAAAATTGAACATTCGAAATTGAACATTCTGCATCTCCACCTTCACGACATCGCCGGGCCGCACCGACCCTTCAACGAGAACTCGCGCATACAGCCGGCTCCATCCCGGGTGCGCCTCCTGGGCCATTCTCTCGTAGTCTCCGCCTTTGAACCACTGCCCGTTCAATCGACAGGGCGCCGTATAACTCATAATTTCCAATTGCACATGATCCCCGATGCTGAGGTGATCCCCCGGCTTGAGGCGCGACCAATCGAGCCCCGTCACTGTCAGGTTCTCACCAGCCAAGCCGGGACCGATGGAATGCCCTTCCGCACGCAACGCTTCTATCACCTCCAGAGAAAACAGGCAGACTGCCCGAGCTGGTCCGCCGTGATACTTCCGATTGCGTTGGCGATCCCCGGTCAATCCTTCGATCGTCACATGCGCGGAGGACACGGCATGCTTCGGCACCCCACCATCGGACAGGCTCACCTGATGCACATGTGGAAAGTCCGGCCGTTTCATGGCGCCCATCAGGAGCACAGGTCTCCCTCGCAGGATTCCATACCCACCGCCTCAAGGGCGACCCAACCGTCGCGTGCTCTCGCTGCCTTCACGTAGACCCCATGAGACGCATAGGCGGCTTCAATCTCCGCCCGTTGCTCGATCAACAGACCGGACAGCAACAATCGCGCGCCGTCGGCCGCATATCGGCAGAGCGTCTCTCCGGAATCCAGCAATGTCTGCCGATCCAAATTCGCGAGGACCAGGGTAGGCGCGAACGTATCGTGAGGCTGCTCCCCCTGGGCATTCCCCACCGCCAAGGTCAGCCGGTCATCCAAACCGTTCACCTTGGCGTAGTCACGCGCACAGTCGATGGCGACAGGATCAAAATCGACACCCACTGCCTGTGCGGCCCCAAGCCGCAACGCCACCATCGCCAAGACCCCACTCCCGGTTCCCACATCGAGCACCCGATCGCTTGGAGTGACGACCTGTTGTAACCATTCGATCAACAGTTGCGTGGTCGCGTGGTGGCCCGTGCCGAAGGCCTGCTTGGGATCGATGATCAATTCGAACTCACCGGGGTTCAGCGCCATCTCTTTCCAACTCGGTCTGATGATCACCAGCCCAATCCTAATCGGCTCTACTAAACGCGACCACTGGGCATTCCAATCTTGATCCGCCAGGTGGTTGATCGTGATGGCGCAGTCCGGTTTGGGATGGCCAAGTTGGGTCAGCGCACGTCGAAGCCCCTGCCAGGTGTCTGATCCACAACGGTCGCCCGGCCAGTAGAGGTGTATGCAGTCCGGTTCCTGCCAAGCTCCTGTCACAGCTGGGTCTTCCAAGACTCCCAAGAGCTCGCCGGCATCGAGCGAGGTCTGCACATCGACTTGAATCCAGTCGCCTGTACCCTGCGAGGAGGAATCGTCAGCGGTGGGATGATCTGTCTTGGTGGTTGACGCCATCTCAGACTATCAGTATCGTCAGCAGTACGATGGAACCGAATAACCAGCCGCAAGGTGCACCAGCCCGGGAGCGCGGTCTCGTACGAGTGCTGCGCCGCATCGACCGCCTGGATGCGAGGGGCCGCCGCCTCAGCGAACGTTTCACCAGGTGGCGTCTCGCCATCTTTGCAGTCGGGCTGCTGGCTTCCATCATCACCCACAAATTGGGATGGACCGAGCTCGGCAACGGCGCTCTCGCAACCTTCTTCATCCTCTTCCTCATCGTGGCCTGGCATCATAACAAACTCGAAGATCGGTTGCATCGACTCCGCCGCTGGCAGGGGATCAAGCAGGCGCATGTGGCACGCATGCGTTTGCACTGGCCGGACATTCCGCTCCGCCAGGTCGCCGTGCCGGAACGACATGGTTATGCCAAAGACCTCGACCTCGCCGGCCCCCATTCATTGCTGCACCTGATCGACCACACCATCTCGTCGCAGGGTCAGGAACGGCTGACCTCGTGGCTGTTCGATCAACCGCCTCACCCCGCGCAGTGGTCCGCCAGGCAGACGCTCATCCGGGAATTGACTCCCCTGTCGCTCCTCAGGGATCGGTTGTCGCTGGAAGCTCAGGCAGTCGAGGAAGCTGATATCGACGGCCGCCGGTTGCTCGCGGTCCTGCAGAAGCGCGTGGACAGTCCCAGCCTGGTGCCCATGCTGCTGACCGAAACGGTGCTCGCCGTCTCCACTGCGGGACTCCTGCTCGCCGATCTGTGGCTGGGAATCGGGAACTATTGGATGCTGTCGTTTGGACTGTATGCCTTCTTGTTCCTCTCAGTCCGCAGCCGGTCCGAAGAAATCTTCGACCATGCCCAGTCACTGCACCGACAACTGGAGCGACTCAGCGCCGTTCTCGGCTATGTGGAACGGCGTTCCTATCGCGCCTCTCCGCAATTGGCCCGGCTCTGCCGGCCGCTCCTGCAACAGAACACCAGCCCTTCTGCCTCGCTCAAGCAGGCCGCCTCCATCATGAATCGGCTCAGCGTACGAGCCCATCCCCTGGTGCATTACCTCATCAATGCCATCGGTCCCTGGGATCTCGCTCACACCTACCGCTTGCAGCAATTACAAGACCGGATCGCCGCCATCGCACCACTGTGGTTCGACATACTGGCCGAGTTGGACGCCGCAGCCTCCCTGGCCACCTTCGCGTATCTGCACCCGGACTACCCCTGGCCCTCATTGCACCAGCCGGACGGCACCGCTCAGGCCAACGGTGATCGGCCGATCCTCGACGCTCAGAAGCTGGCGCATCCGCTCATCCCCGCCACGGTCCGCATCGGCAACGACCTCCTGCTCCAGGGGCGAGGACGTATTTTTCTGGTGACCGGCTCCAACATGTCCGGCAAAAGCACCTTTCTCAGAACCATCGGCATCAACACCTGTCTGGCGCAAGCCGGCGCCCCAGTCTGTGCCGAGTCGTTCCGCTGGTCTCTCGTGCGGCTCGGCAGCTGCATTCGCGTGGACGATTCCCTCGACGGCGGCCTCTCGTTCTTTTATGCCGAGGTGAAACGGCTCAAGACCATCTTGGACAGCACGCAGGATGAACAGGGGCCTCCGGTGCTCTGGCTGATCGACGAAGTCTTCAAAGGCACCAACAACCGGGAACGGCTCATCGGAGGCCGCGCACTCATTGCCACGCTCGCGGGAGGAAATGGTTTCGGCCTCGTCACGACCCACGATCTGGAACTGGCCGAATTGGAACGACAGCTCCCCAGCGTGATAAACGTGCACTTTCAGGAAACTGTGGCCGAGGGCGCGCTGCACTTCGACTACCGGCTGAGACCCGGTCCTTGCCCCACCACCAATGCCCTGCGGATCATGGCGCTCGAGGGGCTCCCAGTGGAGAGCCCGGCCTCGATCCCGCCGCGATAAACAATTGCATCGTTTCAGCTGTTTCGGCAGACTGGAACCTCGCCCTGGAACTAGATCCACACACCCACGTGAAGGAGACACTCATCGATCCACAGTCCGACTCCTCACAACCAACTCGGCTTCCACTGCGTGGGCTGCTCATCGCGCAGTTCTGCGGCGCTTTTAATGATAATGCCTGGAAGTTCATGGTGGCGCTTCTCGGCATCAGGGCGGTCACCGCTACCCTGTCGCCGGGGCAAGAACTCGAGACGGCCTCACAAACCCAGACCACCATCGCCCTCGTCATCTTCACCCTGCCGCTGGTCCTGACGTCGTTCGTGGCAGGATTTTTTGCCGACCGCATCAGCAAGCGCACGGTCATCATCACGATGAAAGCGGCAGAAGTCCTGCTCATGACCGGCGCAACCTTCGCCTTGCTGTCTCACCCGACGGGTGGCCTCTGGGCCCTCGCCGTCCTCGCCGGCATGGGTGTCCACAGCGCCATCTTCAGCCCAGCCAAGTACGGCATTCTCCCCGAACTGCTCCGGCACGAACAGCTCGCGCGCGGCAACAGTATCCTGGAACTCTGGACGTTTCTGGCGATTTTGACCGGCACGACGGCCGGCGGGTTTTTGTTGGCCGGGGCCGGAGATACGCCCTGGATCGCCCCGCTCGCGCTGACCCTGCTCGCGCTGTTCGGATTGGCGGCGGCCTGGGCAGTCCCACCGGTCCCACCAGCACGCGCGGCCGGTGGCCTCTTCGATACGTTGCGCGGCGCCTGGTCGGCGTTACGAGCCGATCGCCTGCTGCGTCTCGCCATCACCGGCGCGGTCTTTTTTTGGACCATCGCCAGCCTGGTGGTCCAGAATGTGCTGGTCTATGCGAAGGCGGTGCTGGGCCTCTCGGACGCCCTGGCGACCGTCCCCTCAGCTTTGATCTCCGTCGGCATCGGTCTGGGTGCGATCGTCGTCGGGCGACTCTCTCGCTCCCGCGTGGAATATGGGTTAGTCCCGCTGGGAGCGGCCGGCGTCGCACTCTTCCTATTAATCCTTGGTTGGTGGACCCCGCCGTTCAGCGGCACGCTCGTCTTGATGATCGCGCTGGGAATCTCAAGCGCGCACATCTTCATTCCGATCAACGCCTTGGTCCAATGGCGAGCACCACACGATCGACGGGGATCGGTCATCGCCCTGGAGAATATCTGTGTCTTCACCGGCATTCTCCTGGGCTCGCTGAGCGGCGGCATCCTGGCCAACGCCGGCCTCTCGACCGTGGGCATCTTTCTCGCCACCGCCCTTGCGACGACGCTTGGTACCGCCTGGGCGATGTGGCTCATGCCCGAAACGTTCCTCCGGTTACTGCTCGTGTTGCTGACCAACACCATTTACCGGCTCCGCATCATCGGGCACGAACAGGTGCCGGTGACCGGCGGCGCGCTGCTGGTTCCCAACCACATCTCATTCATCGACGGCTTTCTCCTGATCGCCAGCCTGGATCGCCCCATTCGGTTCGTCGTCGATGCGGAATACGTCAACCATCCCCTGTTCAAACCATTCATGCAAGCCCTGCATGTGATTCCCATCTCGTCTTCGGGTGGCCCCCGCGTCATTTTGAAGGCCTTGCGCGAAGCGGGCAAAGCACTCGATGCGGGCGACCTCGTCTGCATCTTTCCGGAAGGCCAAATCACCCGCACCGGAAATCTGTTACCGTTTCGCCGTGGATTCGAACGGATCGTGAAAGGACGCGACATCCCCGTCGTCCCAGTTCACCTGGATCGTGTCTGGGGAAGCATCTTTAGTTTTGTCGGCGGCAGGTTCCTCACGAAGTGGCCCGAACGCGTTCCCTATCCCGTCACAGTTTCATTTGGATCACCCGTTCCCTCAACCACGCCCGCGCACGAACTCCGCCGCCTCGTGCTGGAACTCGGCGAAGCGGCCTGGCAATTGCGAAAATCCGATCGGTGCCCCCTGCATCAGGCATTCATCAAGGCCATGCGTCGGCATCCTTTCCGTCTCGTGATGGCCGACGCGACGAAGCCGCACGTATCCTGCCTTCAAGCCCTGATCGGCGCCATTGCCCTGGCCCGTGCGCTCAAAGCGCACTGGCACGGGCAACAGCATGTGGGCCTCTTGCTGCCGCCCACCGTCGCAGGAGGGCTGACGAACGTCGCCGCCACCCTGGCCGGCCGCACGAGCGTGAATCTCAACTACACCGTGGGCAAAGCCGGCCTCGAATCGGCGGTGCGCCAAGCGAATCTCCGCACCATCGTGACCAGCCGCAAGTTCGTAGAGAAGGCCAAGTTGGATCTCCCGGACGGTCCAACGATTCTGTGGTTGGAGGACATTGCCTCCGCCATCGGCGGTGCGCAGAAAGCCGCGGCTGTGGCCCTGGCCCTGTTGGCCCCGATTCGTCTCCTGGAATCGGCCTGCGGACAACGCGAACGGGTCACGATGGATCATCTCGCCACGATCATTTTCAGTAGCGGCAGTACCGGGGAACCGAAGGGTGTCATGCTCTCGCATTTCAGCATCGACGCGAATGTGCAAGCCGTCTCGCAAGTGCTTCCCCTGGACGCGAAGGAGCGGATCCTGGGTATTCTCCCGCTCTTCCATTCGTTCGGCTACTTGGTCTTTTGGTACGTCACCCTCAACGGCGCGGCCATCGTCTTTCATCCTTCCCCTCTCGATGTGACGGCCATCGGTGAACTCTGCGCCGCCCATCGCCTCACGTTTCTCGTCAGCACTCCCACCTTTCTGCAGCTCTACCAACGCCGCTGCACCCCGGAGCAGTTCAGCACCTTGCGAGTGGTCCTCACTGGAGCGGAGAAACTGCCTCTCCGGCTTTGCCAGTCCTTCGAAGACCGGTTCGGCATCAGCCCGATCGAGGGCTATGGCGTTACCGAATGCGCCCCGGTCATTGCCGTGAACTGCCCCGACTTCCGGGCCGCCGGATTTTTTCAACCGGCATCCCGGCGTGGGACCGTCGGCCGGCCGCTCCCCGGCCTCTCCGTCCGCATCGTCGATCCGGACAGCTTCGCCCTGCTCCCACCCGGCATGGCAGGCATGTTGCTCGTCAAAGGACCGAATGTGATGAACGGATATCTCGGCCGCGAGGACTTGACGGCACAGGCCATCCGCGACGGCTGGTACATCACCGGTGACATCGCAACAGTCGACGACGATGGGTTCCTCACCATCACCGATCGTCTCTCACGGTTCTCCAAGATCGGCGGTGAAATGGTGCCACATCGGCAGGTGGAAGATGCCCTCCAACTGGCCTCAGGCGAAGAAGTTCAGGTCTGCGCGGTCACCGGCGTCCCGGATGATCGCAAGGGCGAGCAACTGGCTGTGCTCCATACGCTCGATGAAAATATGATTCCGCAACTCCTAGCCAAAGCCGCAGCGAGTGGACTGCCGAATCTGTTTCTACCCTCGCGCAGCCACTTCGTCAAGGTCGACGCGTTGCCGGTGTTGGGAACCGGCAAGCTGGACCTGCGTGCCCTCAAGCGCATCGCAATGGAACGGTTAGGAGGGCGTGACGCGTAACATGTCGCTCGCGAAATGTCTCGCGCGAGATACGAACGACGAGACACGGATCTGCATCCGATGGAACCTGTGGAAAAAACACTGATCGACTGCCATGTGCATCTTGCCGCGCTGCCGGATGGGGATAACGGTTGCTTCATCTCGCCGCGGTTGCTCAAGAGCCCGCTGTTTCGCTTCCTGCTGTGGAAACATGAACTTTCCCCCGCTCATCCGAGGGAGGCCAACAGAACATACATCGAGCATCTCGTCACCGAGCTGCGAGCCTCCCGCCATGTTCAGAAGGCCGTGCTCCTCGGTATGGATGGGTTCTACGATCAGACCGGCCTGCTGAATCGACAGCACACGGAGTTTCTCATCAGCAACGACTACGTGCTGAAGATCGTGCGAGCGTATCCAGACCTATTCCTTGCCGGCCCCTCCATCAATCCGCAACGAGAGGATGCGACAGAGGAAGTCCATCGCTGTGCCGATGCCGGAGCAGTCCTGGTGAAAGTCCTGCCGAACGCGCAGCACTTCAATCCGGCCGATCTGAAATACAGACCGTTTTATCGCGCGCTGGTCCAGCGCAAACTTCCGTTACTCAGTCACGTCGGGTTTGAGTTCAGTCTGATCGGGAAAGATCAATCAGTCGGCGAGCCTGACCGGCTCCGCACCGCGCTCGATGAAGGGGTCACTGTTATTGCGGCCCACGCCTGCAGCTATGGCCTCATGCTCCACGAAAAATTTCTCCCCACCTTTCACGATCTGGCACGGCGTTATCCCAATTTTTACGCCGACATTTCAGCACTCACGCTACCCAACCGGATAAGGATGCTGCTTCATCTCAGGCGTCACCCGGAACTTCAAGATCGTCTCATCTTCGGCACCGACTATCCGCTGTCGGTGTTCCACCTGGCGGCCTGGGGACGAGTCGGCCTGCGCGTATTGAGCAAGATGATGCGGACCACCAATCGCTTCGACCGGCAGGTCGCGGTCTGTCGAGGATTGGGACTCAATTTCCGTTCGTTCGGTGATGTGGTCGCGCCTCTCACAACAACGCCGAGTCCTTAATCCATGGACCGCAACCAGCTACTCACCAGTCTTCGCGAAAGGATCCTGGCTTTCGCAACATCACGTCTATCGAGAGACCTGGCCGAAGACCTCA
>JAHFEW010000146.1 GCA_023248215.1 Nitrospira sp. | reverse complement strand
GCGAAGGAGATGCGGCCAAGTGCGAGGCCGCAGGCCCGGAAAAACCGGAGGTGTATTCGCTGGAATACATTGAGGATTTTTTCGGGCTGAGAACGACGCAGATGGCCGCAGATCGTTCGCCACAGTAGAAAGGTCAATGTCGGACAGGCTCCTAGAGTGCTGAGTGAGGATTGTTGAATTCTGCGGTCTTCGACGCAACGAAGAAAGAGCGTCACGTCTGCGTGACGTTGCTGAGTCGGTGGCTGTACATGGCTTGCAGGTGGCCGCCTCGCCCCACAACCCCGTACTTTTCACCACGGACCGTCATGAAGAGCGCGGAAAAGGAAGGGGCATAAAAACCTGTCAAGAGGTGGAAAGCCACGCTGGTCCCTGCTTAGAACCGCAACCTTTCAAGAGAGGTATTATAATGCACTGCCCTCAGGGGTGAGATGTCGATTTTGAGTGCTGAATCCTGGGAATTGCCTATACCTCCAAACTTATCCAGAACTCACAACATAGAATTCCTAACCCACGGTCCGCCAAGAGGAGGTGCGGCGATGTCCATCTCACGAACACTCAAAGAGTATCTCGATCACGAACACGTCCATTATGATGTCTTGCCTCACCCGGAAGCCTTTCGTGCCGTTCTCATGGCTCAAACCCTTCATACCCCGGCGAAGGAAATAGCCAAAGTCGTGGTGGCGAAGGCGGATAACCGGTTTGTGATGACCGTACTGCCGGCCAGTTGGAACGTGGACCTCCACCGTCTCCGTGATGTCTTCATGACCCACCATGTGCGACTCGCAACCGAGGACGAGATCAAAGACCTGTTCCCCGATTGCGAATTGGGCGCGATGCCTCCCTTCGGTAACCTCTATGGGCTCCATGTCTATGTTGATCAGTCGCTTACCGAGGATGAGGAAATTACCTTTCAAGCCGGCACCCATTCCGAAGCGATCCGCATGCGATACTGGGACTTCGCGACACTCGTCTTTCCGGTGGTGACGGAGTTTCACCGGCTGCCCTCAGAAGTCTGGTGACGCCGAGTGAGCCGCATTGCATAGAACGACACACTTGGCCATTCCATCTTCTCTGGCAGGAGGTGGGGAAAGACTTCCAGCTTCGTTCTCGACACCCGTGAAGCGAGATACGTATCTCGTCTTTTCGGGAAAGGTTCAATGCTCAATTGAACAGCAAACATTGAGCATTATGGCTACTCACGCTTCACGAACGAAGAGGAGGGTCTTGCTGAACATCCTGTGGGTTCCGACAAGGTGATCATGGACTCTCGCTCCATCAATTACACGAGCATCGGAAAGAAGTTTTCAACAGCCTGCCGGAGAAGGCACGGGACGGGCGTTCGTTCTGTGTCTCTCTGAGCGGTGAACGCAGCCCCTCTTAATTGATGGTCGCTTCGAGACTCACACGCGTTTTTATCGAATGGGAGATGAGACAATTGGCCTCGGCCTTCTCAATCAGTTCTTTCGCCTTCGCCGAGTCACCGCCGGCTTGGAGCGTAATGCGAGGCCGGAGCGTAATCACCGTGACCTGAAGCTTTCCCTCCACCAACTCCAGACGTCCCTCCGCCTCGCTCTGATAGGACGCGAACGCCAGTCCCGCCCGGTCCGCGAAGGCGAGAAAGGTGCTCATGACGCACACATTGACGGAGGCCACGAACAAATCTTCCGGCGACCAAATCCCCTCATGCCCTTTGAACTCCGGGGGTGTCGCGACTTGGATCTCCGGCTTGCCTTCGCAGGAAATGATCCCTTTTTTCTGCTCGGTCCACTTCACCGCCGTTCGATATGTATAGACCTTACTGCGAACTTCCATCGCTCCCTCCCGGTTCACTCGTGATGTTTCCCCCGCTGACTATGACCTCACGACAGTCGATGCAACCGATCGGACAAACGCAGATTCTCGGAATAATCCACAGGACAATCTATGACCGCCGGTCTGCCGCAAGTCAGGGCTTCCTTCATCACCGCTCCCAACTCCGACGGCCCTTCCACTCGAAATCCCGCGGCGCCAAAACTTTTGGCATAGGTGATGAAATCGGGGTTCGTGAATTCTACGCCGGAGGTCCGGTGAAAACGGACCTGTTGTTTCCAACGAATTACCCCATACCCGTCGTCCCGCCAGATGAGGATCACGATCGGCAGGCCAAGGCGCACGGCCGTTTCAAGTTCTTGGGAGTTCATCAGGAACCCCGCATCACCGGTCACTGCGACCACCTGACGATCGGGGTACAGAAGCTGTGCCACGACGGCGCCAGGCAGGCCGATCCCCATCGATGCAAAACCGTTTGAAATGATGCAGGTGTTCGGTCGCTCGCAGGGAAACATCCTCGCCATCCACAGCTTGTGGGCGCCGACGTCACAGATCACCAGAGCATCCGGCTTGAGCGCCGCGCGCAATTCACTCACGATGTGCTGCGGACGCATCGGCCAAATCCGGGACGCTGCAAGCTCCTGCGCCAGACCATCCTGGATGGTCTGGCGGCAATGCCGAGCCCATTCCGCAGGGGACGGATGCAGAGATTGTCCGATCGCCTCGATCGAGAGCGCAATGTTACCGACCACACCGACCCCGACCACGTAATGCGCATCCACTTCGGCCGGCGCCACATCGACGTGGACGATCGGTTTATCGCGATTGGGATTCCAGAAACAGGGGGCATACTCAACGGGATCATATCCCACCGCGATCACGAGGTCGCTTTCGGCGAGGACCTGCGCCGCGTAATCCTGCATCTGCAGACCGATGGTATAGAGGGACAATGGGTCGGAGTCCTGCAGGGCCCCCTTAGCCATAAACGTATGGATGACGGGAATCCCGAGTCGCCGCGCAAACAGTCGCACCGCCTCTGTCGCCGACCCGCGCACGACTCCGTTCCCGGCCAGCAACACCGGTCGATTGGACTTCCCAATGATGTCGGCCGCACGTGCGACCTGGACCGGAACCGGCTCCGGAAGCACCGGATGTTGGACCAACAAGGGTTCAAGCATACCGGCATCGGTCAGCTGTTGAGACGCTACATCCTCCGGCAGTTCCAGGTGCGTGGCGCCGGGTTTTTCGGTCTCCGCCACCTTGAAGGCTTTCCGCACCGCTTCCGGAATCATGTGCGGCATAAAGATGTCCGCATTCCATTTCGTGACGGACCGGAACATCGACCGGACATCGATGAACTGATGCGACTCCTTGTGCATCCGGTCCAGCGAGACTTGCGCCGTCAGCGCCACGAGCGGAGCGCGGTCGAGGTAGGCATCCGCCACGCCCGTGAGAAGATTCGTGGCACCGGGGCCCAGGGTTGAGAGACAGACTCCGGCCTTGCCCGTGAGGCGCCCCTGCACATCGGCCATAAAGGCAGCGCCCTGCTCGTGTCTGGTCACCACGAACCGGATGGACGAGCCGAGCAAGGCGTCCATGACATCAAGGTTCTCTTCACCCGGCACACCGAAGATATACCGGACCCCTTCATGTTCCAAACAGCGGACGAGTAATTCGGATGCCCTCATCACCGCCTGTCCTAGCAGGCTGCGGAAAAACTCGATTTTTGCACCATACGCCGCGATCAGCTCACGTGGCGTGTTGGTATTAGAATAGCCCGCAGGATGCGCAAAAAGGCCGTCCAGCAAGGCCGCAGCGAGCGAAGAGGCGAATCGTACTCTTGCCGTACGGTGAGCCGCTGAACGATGCGAGAACGCCGCTGGCGGACTTTTTCCGCATCCTGCTAGAGGTGGTAATCGCCTGCAGCCTCAGGCTGATAGAGCACTTCCGGAATGCGCACGGTTCGCATTCCGGCCGGCACAGGCCAATCCACCGTTCCACCCGCCCGGGAACCTAACAGGGCGGTTCCGATCGGCGCAAGAATCGAGAGCTTCTTCTCCGGGATGCTGGCATCAGAGGGAAACACCAACGTGAAGACATTCTCCATGCCGGTATCCACCTCTTCGATCCGAACCTGGGAACTCATGGTGACCACATCATGGGGAATCGCGGAGGCGTCCACGACATGGGCGCGATCGAGCTCATTCTGCAGGCTTTCCAAATGATCCCGGTCACGTACTTTGGCCTTGATCCGCGCCTGCAGGACATCCCTGAGGCGATTCCAATCGAATTCGGTAATATAGATATCACGCGGGTTCATGGCTCTACTCCTTTAATAATTTCGCTGACGCCCATCATGTGCGGCGTCACACGACGGTGGCCCGGTGCGAACTTCGGCGTCTTCACGGTCAAGACCGGACAGGTCGCCCGGCGCAACACCGCATCCGCCACGCTTCCAAACCGCCAGTCGGACACGCCCCGGCGGCCGTGTGTCCCCATCACGACGAGATCGGCGCGATGCCGCAATGCGGAGGCCAGAATCGCATCGGAGGGAATTCCCCCCGAAATTTCGACATCGGCCGTCAGCCCTGATGAGGTCACAAGATCCTTGAGTTCCGTCAGCTGCCGGTTCCAATGGTCTCGCTTGCGTCCTTCCTGCTCGATCAGGCCGAGGCCGCAGTCCAAGTCGTAACTCACCGGTTCCAACACATGCATCAACGTCAACGTGGCGCCGAGGCCATGGGCCAATTGAATGGCATACTCGACCGCGTCCAGCGAGGAACTCGAAAAATCCAGCGGCGCCAGAATATGCCGGATCGGCACCTGCTGGCTTGCCGTCGACGGCTTGCCGGGTTCTTCATGCAGCCCCGGTACGGCGAGAACCGGACAGGGCCCATCCTTCACGACCCGTTCCGCGGTACTGCCGATCAGTCCGTATAACAGATTGGTCCGTCCCTGGACACCCAGGACCACCAGATCCGCCCCGTTATTCCTGGCGGCGAGGCAGATGTGTTCGTTCGGATTCCCCAGCACCTGCCGTACCGTCGCCGAGATGCCGCTGCGTACCATGTGGTCCTGCACCTGCTCCAACCGCCGTGCAGCGTCTGTTCGGGCCTGCTCAACCACGGCGACGGTTGCCGCATCGGCGTTCAACCAGGCGGGCGCTTCGAGGACATGCAGCACCTCCACCTTGGCATCCCAGGCAGTGGCCAGATACATGGCATACTCTTGCGCGCGTGCGGCGTCGTCCGAAAAATCTGTAGCGAACAGGATTCGCATCATCAGTGGCTTATCCATAGGTGCTCCTTTGGGATACGAGCGAGTGCATCCAAGCGGACGGCCGATCTCTCGATGAATCGAGAGCCAGCACGTCGGGTTACGAGCTGGTGATTTTATTGCAAGCCGGCGATGAATGGTTGATAACGCATGGACTGAGCAAGACAAATGCCAGCCTCCCCCGCGTATGTGACTGTGCAGAAAGCCTGCGGTCTTCTCTTGCTCGGCGACCGGACCGGGGACAATTTCACCGCCCCACTGTGGCCATTTGCAGCATCCTGTCCCCTCGCTGTGAGGCAATAGACCCCGCCCGGAAGGAGACGTCTCACCTTTCGCTCACCGTCGAAACGAGATGCGATCTATACGACCTGCGTTTCATCTTCTTCATCATGCAGCAACGCCTGCCCGACCGCTCTTCGGCCGCCGCCGCTCTCAAGTGCTCGGCGACCGGCGTAGACCCTCTGCCCAGAAGCGTGAGTGTCTCGACGATCCGGTCCGGACTTCCCCAATCGCTCCACCACACCCCTTTCATTTCCATCACCGTCGTATCGCCGGGCGCATGCGCCAGGAGATCCCGCGAAAAATTCAGGTGCGGCATTCGCTCATAGATCGTACGCAGGATTTCTGGCTCATTCGGCTTATCGATCGCATCACCGAGCCGTTCGAAGAGGGCCATCATGTTCGGGAGTACCCGCCGTCCAAGATTCCAGATCGCCTCCACTTTTCCGGCCAACAGAAACGTGTTCCACAAGGCGCCCGAGCGATAGGCCAACTCCGCCATTGCCGGCTCCGGTTTCTCCAAAAATGTTTTGACGGCCCGGACCGGGCGAGCGCCAAAACAGGCCAGATCAGCATCTGGTTGAATCCACCCATAGTCCGTTTCCGGACCCGTAGGATGCGCCGCAAGCAACAACAGGCGCGTGGCCAGCTTCTCCGCGGCCCGGATGGCATCGATCACTTCCCCGAGGAATCGTTCTTTGGGAAACACAAAATGATCGGAGGGAGAGATTACGACCGTGCCCTTCGGATCACGAGCCCGGATGTAGGTCAGCGGAAGGAAGATGCCAGGCGCCGTATCCGCGTTGCCCGGTTGCACCAACACCATTCCCGGATCCCGTTCACCGATCTGTCCCCAAGCCTCCTGGTGTCCGCGCCCGACCACGACGACCGTGCGCGCGGGACTCGTCAACTGCATCGTGCGGTCGAGGGTATGCTGGAGCATCGACCGCGTCCCAATGAATCGGCAATATTGTTTGGGAATTGTCCGGCCGAGCCAGCGCCTGATTGCCGGTTGCATCCGGACGCCCTCTCCTCCCGCCAACACGATCGACCAACGCCGGCCACCCGGCTCCCATAGCTCGCGCATGATGATCTCTCTCCTCCCGTCGAAGGTCGCTCTCACTGCCACGGTGAGAACCGCCCCTTACTCGGACAGATCCAGCAGGGACAAGCCCCAGAAGACCATGACTCCCATCGCGGCAATCACCAGCAGCATCAACAGCGCGACCGGCGCCATGATTTTTAGCTCCTTCATCTCATTCACCTTTTATAAATCTATCCGCGACGGGATCGTCGTGAACCCGTCCTGTCGTGATGCCAATGTAGCCAGACAACATGAACCAGCGATGAACCGGACATGAAGAATCCTTCATATTGCGAGAGACCGGATTCGTCAGTGGATTGACGAAAGGTGTGGGCGCAGGAAGAATGAGGAGAGTCTCTGCCGAATGGTCAACCCTGCGGAGCGGGAAGCGTCAGCGTGAA
>JAHFEW010000020.1 GCA_023248215.1 Nitrospira sp. | reverse complement strand
TCGAGTCCGAGCTGGCGTGGATATTTGGAGAGATCTTCCGTCGGACCGAACTGCGTCGGGTTCACAAAAATACTCACGACCACCGCATCGCAGGCCAACCGGGCGGCACGGATCAAGGCGCGATGGCCCGCATGTAAGGCACCCATCGTCGGGACGAACCCGATCGTGACACCTTCTCGGCGAAGCCGGCGGCTCCAGGCGGCCATGGCTGCTGTCGTGCGGATCGTCTTCACGCGCAAGGCCCGGCAACCGGAGGTGGACTACAGGCAGGTCGCGATCCATAGCGGGAGTTCGGCTGGGGATCAAGCAGGCGTACGACCGACCTATCGACCAGTTGCGCCAGGAGGTCGCGCAGGCTCTGTGCGAGGACCGGATGTCGCCGGTCGGGATCGAGTTCGACGAGCGGGGCGAGGACAAATCGCCGCTGATGCAATCGCGGGTGCGGGATGGTCAGAGCCGGGTCATTGAGAAGGCAGTTGTCGTACAACAACAGGTCGAGATCGAGTGTCCGCGGCCCCTTGCGGTTTTCCGGATCGCGTCCGAGCGCCCGCTCGATCTCACGGCAAAGCTCCAATAGGCTCTTGGGTGCAATGTCGGTTTCGATCTGCGCGACGCCGTTCAGGAACCACTCGGGGCCAGGGGCGGCGCCGTCGTCGATCGGCTCAGTTTCATAGAGTGAAGACACTGCGTCGAGTCGTGAGTGCGGTAGGAGGCTGAGCAGGGTCACCGCCCGGTCGCAAAAGTCGATCCGGTTGCCCAGGTTGGAACCAAAGCCGATAAATGCCGTCGCCATCGCCGCCCTGACAATGCTCAATGTTCAATGGTGAATGATCAATGTCAATGCCGAGACGTTCCTCAATTCAACATTGCACATTGAGCATTGAACATTCGCGTTAGAATCCCGTCTTCTTGATGCGCTCAACCGCTTCTGCGAGCCGTTCCTTCGTGGTGCACACGGTCATGCGAATATAGCCTTCGCCGGGCGTGCCGAAGCCGTTGCCTGGTGTCGTCACAATGCCGGCCTTCTCTAAGAGGTGGGCGGTGAATGATGCGGAGATATAGCCCTTCGGCACCGTCACCCAGATGTAGAACGCGGCAGGAGGCGGATCGACCTCCAACCCCAGTTTCTTCAAGCCAGGGACGAGTGTGTCGCGTCGTTCCTGATACACCTTCCGAAGGCGGTCGGTGACAGAGTCGTCCAGCCCCAGCGCCGTGATGCCTGCCGCTTGCACCGCCTCGAACACGCCGGAGTCCAAGTTGCTCTTCACCTTGCCGAGCCCGACCAAGACGTCCTTGTTGCCGACGACGAACCCGATGCGCCAGCCGGTCATGTTGTAGGTCTTAGAGAGGGAGTGGAACTCGACCCCGACGTCCTTGGCCCCCTCCACTTCGAGAAAGCTTGCCGGGCGCTTGCCGTCGTAGAAAATCTCCGAGTAGGCCGCGTCATGACAGACGATGACCTGATTCTCCTGCGCAAATTCCACCACGCGCTTGAAGTAGTCCTTGGTCATGATGACCGAGGTGGGATTATTCGGCGAATTCAACCACATCAGCTTGGCCTTCTTGGCTACATCCTTCGGGATCGCATCCAGGTCGGGCAGGAAGCCGTTGGCCTTCGTGAGCGGCATGATGTGCGATATGCCACCGGAAAAGCTCGTCCCGACCGGATAGACCGGATAGCCGGGGCTGGGCACCAGGACAATGTCGCCTGGATCAACGAAGGCGAGATGAATGTGGCCGATCCCTTCCTTCGAGCCGATCAAGGTCAGCACTTCGTTGGCCGGATCGAGCGTCACATTGAATCGGCGCTTGTACCAATCCGCTACCGCCTTGCGGAACGCCAGCATGCCTTCATACGAAGGATATTGATGGTGTTTCGGGTTCTTGGCGGCGTGAGCCAGGCTCTCGATGATTGGCGCAGGCGTCGGCAGATCAGGATCGCCGATGCCAAGGTTGATGATATCGACGCCGCGCACGAGTGCTTCTTGCTTCATTTTGTCGATGGCGGCGAACAGATAGGGAGGCAGCGTCTTGATGCGGGTGGCATATTCAATCGGGAAACCGGACATGCGAATGTGCTCCTTTTCTGGATAGAGTGATCAACCGTCAGCAATCGTATTCAGCCGACATTGCATAGCTGAAGGCTAGCCGTTGACAGCTCGCGTAAGGGTATTCAGAGTACTTCAGAAACAGTCCGTCAATCAATCGAGCAGATAATCCAGCAGATGGTTTGTCATGGCGTGCAGGTTCTCGGCAGGTGGGGGTCTCGCCTTCGTTCGGGGCCATTCCGCTCTCAAGCCTCCGACCGAGCTGAACGGTAGCGCCCAAGATTTTTGCGATGAATTGACTCCCCAGACAAATCCCCAGCACTGCCGTCTCTGCCTGGATCGCGGCGCAGATAAACGAGGGCTCCTCCACGATTCAGGGATCGGCCTCGTTCACCGACATCGGTCCACCCATCACCATCAGTACATCGTCGGGATCTTTTGGCAGGCCGTCCTTCGGTAGAAGGTAGCGTTCGAGTGTCACGCCGCGATTTGTAAGGTGCGTCGCGAAGGCGCCGGGCCCTTCAGAGGGAACGTGTTGTAGGCAGACTGTGCGCATTGACAGCTCCGGGAGAATCGAACTAGTCTCCAGCCGGGACGAGATCGATCAAGATTCCGATTCCCGTCTCGACTTCAAGTTTAGATGGCAAGAACAATAGGTCCGAGCCCCGGAGCAGTGTCATGAACGCAACAGAGTTTCGAGCCATTCAGGCACCCCTAAAAGCACGCTACAAGGATCAGCCTGATGCGGCCGTCTTGACCCTGAAAGCCAAAGGAGCTTTGGCAGAAAACGTGACGTGCAAGGTCTCGACAGGCAAGGCCCTGGTCGAAGCAGGGCTCCATCCGGCAACCGGCGGTGACGGGCTCAGCGTCTGTTCCGGTGACTTGCTCCTTGAAGCGCTTGTGGCTTGCGCTGGAGTGACGCTCAACGCCGTGGCAACAGCCCTTGGCATCGAGATCCGGCGCGGTTCAGTTCAAGCGGAGGGTGATCTGGACTTTCGAGGAACGTTGGGTGTGGCCAAAGACGTGCCCGTGGGTTTTCAGCATATCCGACTCCACTTCGACCTGGACACCGATGCGTCCGAAGATCAACTAGCCACGCTACTTCGGCTCACTGAACGATATTGTGTCGTCTATCAAACGCTCCGTCAGGCTCCTGAGATAACGGTCTCACGCACGGTATCAGCCAGGTGACAGGCCATACACTAGCTGGGGATGGCTGGCGCTCATTGACTCCCCCGGTTAATCGCATTACGCTTCAACTGTGATCGGCGGGATCGTTGCACTTCCCACCCGCCAAGTTCCGGACAGGTTACAGGAACATTCAAAAACCGCTCGATCCCTGGTGCCGCTATGAGACAGCTCGCTCCCTGCCCATCGAGTCCCAACTGTGTTTCAACCCAAGCCCATGATCAAGACCACGCAATTAAGCCGCTTCGTTACCAAAAGAGCAAAGCAGAGGCGAAACAGGTGGTGAAAGACAGCATCCTGTCCCTGCCCCGCACGAAACTCGTCGAAGAAGACGAGACCTACCTGCATTACGAATTCACCAGCCTGCTGTTGCGATTTGTCGACGATGTGGAGTTTTTGTTCGCTGATGAGACCAAGACGATCCACTTCCGCTCCGCCTCCCGAACCGGCCATAGTGACTTCGGCGTAAACCGCCGGCGGATGGAAGAGATTCGCAAATTGGTCGAAGGGAAGCTATAGCACCCACAGGCTATGGGTGGCGTGAGTTCTGCGCTCGCACACCGGACGATGGGCAGAAAGCCTCGGGCTAGGACTTAGCCCACGAGCCGGCAGGTAGGACGCTTCCGTGCTGCAACCATGCCGTCGCTGGTGTCTTGAAGGCATGGGCCAGACATATAAACCGAATCGAGAACTGTTTTATTCCAAGGCCATCTCCTAAGGTCACCAGTGGAGATGTCTGCGCGGACAGTCGTCGATACACCTCATGTAGGTACATGAGGTGTATCGTGGATCGCTGGTTTCGGCAGGCGGAGCGGGGCAAATATGCGAATGCGGGACCGTGGTTCATCCCTTGAAGAACGCTCGACGATCACAAGACCGCCTCCGCTCGTTCAGCTTCCCTGCGTACTTCACCCATCTTGGCACTTTCTCGCGAGTGGTGAGTAGGATAATGGGGTGGGCTCACCAGGGGAGGTGGGTTATGAAACTGTTATCCCAGAGCGTGCTCCCCCTGATGGGGGCCGGCATTGTCGTCTCCCTGCTGGCGGCAGGGTGTGTAACCTCTTCGGACTTAGAGCAGCTCGATCGGAATCTGAGCCAAAAAATGGATGCGCAGAGCAGAGCCATGCGCTCAGAGGTGAGCAGTCTGCTTGGGCGAGTCAAGACCTTAAGTACTGAAACGGAAGGTCTTCGTGCGCAGGTGCGCACGTTTCAGCTCGACACGAGTGCAGCTCTCGAACTGGTGAACGAGCAAGGGGTGATCAGGGAGCAAGCCTTGAGGGATCTCTCCACCGTGACAATCAGCACCAAGAGGGAGGTGGAGGGCTACAGTGCAAAGGCCCGTGAGCACTTCGGTAGGATCGAGGAGATGACAGGGGAGGCGACGAAGCAGATTCGGACCGTCCAGCAAATTGTCTCCGGTTTCAGCGGCCGAATCGACCAGCTTCCTCCACTCGTCTCCGCACTTGGAACAGAGGTCCGGTCGCTCACCGAGACCTTACTGGGAAGCTACGAACTAGAGGAGGTGGCGCTGAGGGATCGTCTCCGGGCTGTTGAGGAAATGAAGAAACGGCTGAGGCCGCTTGAGGCCCGACAACAGAGTGGGCCAGGTCTGGAGAAATGAAGATCAGGGCGTATGGCGGGAAGACCAAGTTTGATAAGAGGAGGGCGAGCCATGGACACAACATCTCGGAGCACGCGTCTCCTGTCGGTTGTGGTCATCCTGGGATTTTGCGTGCTGTCGGTTCCTGGGTGCGTGGGTAGCAGTACCTACCAGGTTGCCAAGAAAGAGGCCGAGGACCTTCGACACGAATTGCAACAGGAACGCCTGAAGATCCAGGCCATTGAGAAGATGCATACTCAACGTAGCAAGCAGATGGAGGATTTGGCGAGTCGACTTGGCTCGTCGGTCGAGCGTCTCGACAGTATTACGAAGAACTGGGGCGATCTTCGCAATGAGCTCGTCAGGCTCAGGATCAGTCGAGAATTGGAGCGCCAAAAAGGTGGAGGGAGGATAGGTATCGTCTTAGACAATGAGTCCCTCAGCGCTCCTTCGGATAGGTAGAAGCGCCGCCTACTGGTCATCACAATGCGGCTGTGTGCGGATGAAGCACAGTGGCCTGAGCTCTTTGTTCGACGATGCGACTAAGACGGTCCACTTCCGCTCGGCCTCCCGGAGCGGTTATAGCGATCTCGGCGTGAACCGCCGGCGAATGGAAGAGATTCGCGCCTTGGCCGAAGGGAAATTGTAGTCCGAAATTGGACAACCCTTTGCGAGGGGCCTGCGATCGCACCGGTGAGAGGTTGACGCCACTGTTGCCGATGGGTACGATCACGTCTAGTTGTGAGTTGTGATTTGTAGTTGAATTGACCGGCCTAAGCCGTCAGTATGAACGTAGATTGAAGCGAGCCGGAATGTTCTCCGTCGCGCTAGCATGCGAGAGAGCTTGTGATGACATCAATCTTCCGCGTCCTCTTGATACTGCTCTTGGCGCTCTCAAGCGCATGTGTGTCCGTACAGGTCGATCCCCTGACTGGCAAGGCATTTGAGCCTCGCACGGGGGGAGACGACGTGAAAACCTTGCAGCGTGAGCCGAATCGCGGGTATGTGCAGATCGCCCGCATTGTCGCGACCAGTGAATATGCCAGCGAAGAGACGTTGCGAGATCGCATTCTTTCACGGGCGAAGGAGTTGGGGGCCGATGCCGTGGTGCTTGGAGAGGCGGATGTGCGTCGCCTCGCGGACCGTGGGCCGACATTTCAATCGACCATGGGTTCGGGGATTCAGGGCACGACGTCGGCCAATTCTTACCGCAGCGGGTACTGGAATCCATTCCGGATGGACGCCTGGAGCTTCAGCCAGGGGGCTGGTGGTGGGCAAGGCTGGATGCTCCATATGTCCGGTTTAGCAATTCGTTACGTTTCGGATGAAGAGCTGCGTACCGCTCCGAAGCATGCGCCGGCCGCACCCTAGCCCGTTCTTTGCCACCCATGATGTCATGGATTTGTGAGTCCTAGCCTCTGGCATGGTTCCTCTCGGTCCAGGCAACTTCTCCTCCGACTTCGCATAAGTCATTCTGTCGCGTCTGAGTGTCGATGCGCCGGTGGGGTACTGGCGTGAGCGTGAAGCAGTATCTCGATCATGCGTCGGGCATTCTCTGCTTTTCCCCTTGGATTACTCGCCAGGTAGGCGCTGCTTATCCGGAATCGGAGTTCGATGTAGAAAAGGAAAAACGAATTCCTTGACCCTTCGGGGTACGTTTGGCATAAAGTTATATGTTCCGTTCGAGTTAGAATTACTGCGCCCGCGGCTCTGTCGATGCCAGATCGCGTTGTGAGGAATTCTTTGCCGATAGGTCGGCGAACAAGATTACATACGGCTCCCCTCGGGCCACCATGTGCGCTAGCGTAAATGGTGGGTACTCTGGCTCGGGGAAGCCTTCTAGGAATGGATAGATTGCAATGTCTGAGCTGAACCTCGACCAGGAGCACCCGGTCGTGCTTTCTCACGTTCAGATTAGGCCCGTCAAGGGTCTGCTGGATTTGGACTTGTCGAGCCTGTGGCACTATCGGGAGCTGATTTATATTCTGGTGTGGCGGGATGTGATGGTGCGGTACAAGCAGACGCTGCTCGGAGTCGCGTGGGCCATGTTCCAGCCGATCGCGACGATGCTGATTTTTACCGTGGTTTTCAGTGTGATGGGGAAGATTCCTTCGGATGGGTTTCCCTATCCGGTGTTCCTCTATGCGGGCTTGTTGCCGTGGTTTTATGTGTCGCAAGCGTTGAGCCGGGGCGGGACCAGTTTGGTTGGAGAAGCGCCGCTCATCAGCAAGGTCTATTTCCCTCGACTCATTCTTCCGCTCTCTGCGACGATTGCTCCGTTGATCGATCTCCTGCTCGCGTTCGTCGCATTTGTAGGCCTGATGGCTTGGTTCGAAGTCATGCCGACCTGGCGCATCCTCCTGTTGCCCCTGTTCGCCGGCTTGGCTGCTATGGTGACCTTGGCCGGCGGACTCTGGATCTCGGCTCTGTACGTCAGGTATCGGGATGTGGGGCATATCCTGCCCATGTTCATCCAGTTGGGGATGTTTGTATCGCCCATTCTCTATCCCGTGAGCAAGGTGCCGGAGTCTTGGCGGACGCTCTACGCGTTGAACCCGATCGTGAGCGTGGTCGAGGGATTTCGGTGGGCGCTCATTCCTGGGTTTCAGGTAGACTTTTCGATGTTCGTTCCGAGCCTGGGGATTGTGTTCGTCGTCCTCATCGGTGGCTTGATCTATTTTCGTTCCATGGAACGAACCTTTGCGGATGTGATCTGAATGGGCAATGTCGCGATTAGGGCAGAGCATCTGTCGAAACGGTACCAGCTGGGCGTGGGGGCCGTTCAGCACAATACCCTTCGCGATCACCTGATGCACGGCCTGAGAATCCTCACGCGAAGGGGAACCACCCAGTCTGGTTCGGACACATTGTTTTGGGCGCTGAAGGATGTCTCGTTTGAGGTCAAACGGGGCGAGGTGTTGGGAATCATCGGCCACAACGGCGCGGGGAAGAGCACCTTGCTCAAGATTTTATCCCGCATTACTCAGCCTACGACGGGGACGGCGGATATATATGGACGAGTGAGCTCGCTGCTCGAGGTGGGAACGGGTTTTCATTCCGAGCTGACCGGGCGGGAGAATATTTTCCTGAACGCGGCGATGTTAGGCATGCGCCGACAAGAAGTGCGGCGAAAGTTCGACGAGATTGTTGCCTTTTCGGGGGTGGAGGACTTCATTGACACGCCGGTCAAACGTTATTCGAGCGGCATGTATGTGCGGCTGGCATTTGCCGTGGCCGCGCATCTCGAGCCGGAGATTTTGATCGTGGACGAGGTCCTGGCCGTGGGCGACGCCAGCTTCCAGCAAAAGTGCTTGGGCAAGATGGAGGAAGTCAGTCGAAGCGGGCGGACGGTTCTCATCGTCAGTCACAATATGACCGTGATCGAGGGGCTCTGTGAACGGGCGATCCTGCTAGAAAAGGGGCAAGTCGCAAAGGTCGGCAAGACTCGAGAGGTGGTCGAAGGATATGCCGATGCGATCCGGAGTCAATCGGGAACGGCGATCGAGGCGCGCCGAGACCGGGTCGGTGTTGGAGAAATTCTGCTCACCAGGATCGAGGTGCTTGATAGCAACCGGCATCCGGTCTCGGCGGCGATTACCGGTCGGGATGTCATTATCCGCATGTACTACCGGTGCGCAAAAGCCAAAGAATTTCTGAACTGCCGTGTCAGCATCTCGGTGAACGGACACAAGGGGCAAGATCTCTTCGTGCTCTCGACTGATATTGTGGACCCCACTCCATTGACGTTGCGGGGTGAAGGGTACGTTGATTTTATTCTGCCTGAGCTACCATTAACGGGCGGCGCATACTTTTTCCAATCCTATCTTGAATCCAATGGGCGTGCCCAAGATTGGATCAAAAACGTCGCGCCATTTTCGGTCCTCGACGCCGACTACTATGGAACGGGCAATCTGTGCCCACCGGGATGGGAAGGCAACGGCGTGCTGCTGCGCTATCGATGGGAGTCTTCTGAGGGGCTCCCAGACGCCACAGTGTCCTCTCGTGCTCACGTGCACTGACCTTTCTCCGCGACGGTTTCATCCTGTTGATCCAGTGTGTTTCCCTCCGTGGCATGCCTCTGTCGATTATTCACTAATCGCTCCGCAATGAACGGAGAATGCGCTACGATTCGGCGTAGCACTGCCGGACGACGATCGACTGAGGCGTACGCATGGGTTCCGGGTTCGATGACGGACGACAGGCACAGCTTGAGCTGGCCGGATTGAAGCGCACGCTGGAATGGACGAATATCCAACGCGAACAGCTGTTGGATCGCCTCGATCTCCTGCGTCTGGACAATCAACGTCTGCAGGAGCGTGTGGATGATCTGGAACGCCGATTGGCGGAACTCAAACAGCAACCGTTGCTGTTTTGACACCGGTGACGAGTTTCCCCTCGTGTTTCTTGCCTCTTCCCGCCTCGTGTCTCCAACCTCATCGGCATGATAAGGTAACCTGTTCGCGGCCGTCGGTCGACCGCAGCACGGCGAAAGGTACCCGGACCGTCCATGACCTACCCTATTAAGACCGTGGAAGATCTTCGCTGGTTTCTCGCGCACACGCAGGGGTTTCGCGGTGGGCAGGTGACCGATGTGCATGTGTCCAAGCGCCGGATCTTTGACGAGGAGTCCGGGCACGACGTCTTGGCGGGCACTGCGGCGACGGTTGTGGTGCGCTACCCAGCGCAGGGCATTATACGGGTCGCCAAGCTGACGATGCAGGGCGTCTCTGACCTGTCCATCTTCGAGCAGGACGGCGCCGACTGTTCTGTATTGGGTGTCATCCAGGTGGAGCTGAACGAAGGGAAATTGCGTTTTTGGTTCGATCCGCACGGCGAGCTGTACGTGGTCTGCGAGGAGGCGATGCTCGAAGAGGTGTCGCTTCCACAGAGCGATGCGGACATGGATGGCGCGGTGGCGCAGTGGACCTTTCAGGCAGATTCCGGCGAGGCGCCCACTGTGGCCTGGCTACTTGATCAACTGGATCGGGCGGGGGCACCTTGCATTTGGAGGGCGGCGGGACCTCGAACCGCACCGTACCGAGGGTTGTGCTGGGAAGGCAAATTGGTGGCCGCAGTCGATGTGAGCGCCGGTTCAGCGGCGGCGGTTGAGGTCCAGACGTATGGACCGATCGACTGTGCCGGGTTTGGAATGCGAATGCGACTCCACCACCTTGCCGGTCGATCAGGTGGCCGCTTGCTGAGCCTTGTGACCGACCTGGTCACGCAATCCTTTTCCGGGACCTGTCTTGTGGGACAGACGTTTTTTTCACAGGAAGAATGGGTGAATTGGAAATCGCTGGGGCGCGCACATCACGCGCGTTTGTGATTGTCAGGCGAGCACGCGGTCGTCAGCTGTGGTGACCGTTCCTTCCGTTCCCGTTTCCATTCCCATTCACGCTGACATGCTTGCCGGTCTTCCGATTGACACATTCCACCAAGTGCCAAAACTTCATCGGGTTGACTTTTTCTTTTCGGGCGACATGCAGGCCGGTGCCTTCCAGTACGGTGTTGAGGGAAAGATCGGTGCGGAAGCCGATATGTTTACAGAGGGGGGAGATGACTTTTTCCACGGCGGCGATCAGCTTATTGCCGTTGCTGAAGTGGTTCAGCATGATGATGCGCCCCCCTGGTTTGCAGACCCGAATCATTTCGTTCACGACTTTGCGGTAATCCGGCACGGCGGTGACCACGTACGCCGCCATCACGGTATCGAAGCTATCGTCGGCAAAATCCATTTTGCCTGCGTCCATCAGCATGAGCCGCACATGGTCCAGATGATAGTGGGACTGGCGCTGCCGGGCCTTCGCCAGCATGCCTGAGGAGAGGTCGATGCCGATGATTTCGCAGTTCTTCGGGTAGTACTCCAGGGCGATCCCTGTTCCGACTCCGACTTCCAGAATTTTTTCTTCGGGCCGGATTCTGAGGTTGCGCACGGCGGACTCGCGCGACTCGTGGAAGATTTTTCCGAAAATATGATCGTAGACGCCGGAATAACTGGTGTACACTCGCTCGACTTTGGCGATATCCATCGTCCCTCCGCAAAATCACGCCTCTCTGCCCGCACACTCTGCAGTGCAGAAGTGACGGCGATGAGAAGTGTGGCGTGGAAAAATCTATGAAGGCGGGACCGTGACCCGGATGACTCGTCCTCACCCGCCGGATAAGAACGGGCTTAATGTAGCCAAAGCACTCATGGGGAGTCAACAGGTTCCTCTGGGAGTTGAGCGACGCCTCATTTCATTCGGGCTTGATTCTCCGCAAAGCCCTGTGGGAAGTTTCCGTTATGGTACTGGCCGGTGCATTCGCCATCGTGTTGTTTGTTGGGCTGATTGTCGGCGATTGGATGTACTTCGCCCGTCTTTCATCCGACGCCTGCCGCTATGGGTATGGGATCGGACAGGTGCAGGACCAGATTACCTCGTTGGGCGTCCAGAGGCTCGTGCGACACTTCGATACGAACGGATTTCTTTCCTTGCCTCACGGCGTGGCGCGGGTCTTTCCGGAGGCCAACAGGATGGTGATCCGCCCGACCTATCGGCTGTTCTCCATGCGCTTCCGCACGGCCTGGCCGTTAAAGGGCTCCATCGAATGGGCGTCCGAGGCGGACGGACTCAAGTTGGTCTGCACGAAACGAATACCCTGGTCGTCGTCAATCCTCACCTTCTTGTGGTTCAGTCTCGTGGGCCTCGGAACACTCGGATTTCTCATTACCTATCTGTTCCAGGGAGGATTCGAATCGTTAGGAGGGCTGTTGTTGGGAGTCGGGGTGACGGGTGTGGGATTGATCGTGGTGGCCTTCGGCCTGTTGACCGTGGCGGTGGCCTATCGAATCGAGAACACAAGGTTGATGCAGGTCTATACGGAACTCCGGGCCGTGGCATTGGACGGTACGGGCACAGCTTAGGGGGTTGTGCTGTATAGATTGAGCAGGTGGTCAAATTCCGGCGGCAGGTTGAGCGTTTGTCTGGATCGTGCCAGGCCCGCAATGATGCCGCGATGTTTCAGGCTCAAGCCCGATTCGACGAACGCCTGCCGAAAGTGCACCCATCGCTGCGCCGCGTCCGTGGACAGGTTCTGAAGCTCTTCCGGCGGTAGGGCGTTGAGTCTCGTGGTCAGGCTCCCTAAGGCCTTTTCGACCGTGTCATAGGGTGCGGCCAGTTTCAGCCGACTGTAAAACACATCGAGATGTTCCCGGAACTCGTCCCGGAGCGACTCTACCGGGCCTGTTCCCCGATTGTGACCCATGTGGCTGCCCATGCCGACGTTCCTCAGCGGTATGATATCTGGGTGGAAGCTTACGGCAGGAACGGTGTGACACGCAACGCGTTTTCATTTCAACGATGTATTTTTCTGTATCTTTAAATGGAGGTCGACATGAGCAGTCGGTATCTGATGCTTCTCAGCGGTTTAATTCTGACCCTGTTCGCCGGTTGTTCGTCCCATCACCACGGGAATTATGACCGCGCGCAGGGCGACTACTGGAACAAAGCCGGTAAGGATGTGAGCGGCCTGGTCGAGAAACATGTCAAAGACCCGGAGAAGGTAAAACAGGTGAATGTGGTGATGGGGGAAATCATCACCGAGATCAAGTCGGCACGGGAGCAACACCGCGAGTACCATCGCGCGCTCTATGAGTTGAATGCGAATTACGCTGCGTCGCCGGACGAGTTCACGAAGATTCTCGATGAGTTGAACAATAGCCGGATGCGCTCTTCGGCAAAGATTCTGGGCCTCCGCTTCAAGATGAAGGGGCTCTTGACGGCCCAAGAATGGACGGGCCTGTCGGAGGACCTGAAGGGGTACGGAAGCCGCTACTACGGGAAGAGGACGGAGGCGCCGGCTCCCTCCCAACCATAGACCGGAGGCGGTGTTCAGAGGAGCCGGTCCAAACCTGGTCGATGGTTGAGGAACAGAAGCTGAGCGGCGTGGCCTGTCAGCTCCAGCCCGCTGGCGGAGACATGATCGATTCTCGCATGGCGGATGATCGCCAAGTCGAGGTGCAGATAATGGGCGAGAATCGCCCGGATGACATCGCCGTGGGATACGAAGACGTAGGGCCTGTCCTGCGCGCTGTCGATCACTTGTTCCACCGCAGCGACCGCACGACGTTGCACCTCTCGCAGCGTTTCCCCGCCGGATGGGCGAGCCTGGTCCGGTTGGGTGTACCATTCCCGCTTCGCCGGATCATCGGCGAAATCCTGCCAGTAACGATTGATCCAATCACCCACTCCAATCTCACTCAGTCCCGGAATATGGTACAGAGGCGCCCCTTGCGGCAGACGCAAAATCTCGGCCGTCTGCACGGCGCGCAAGACGGGGCTGGTGAAGATGCCGGTGATCGGGGTGCGGGACAACACCTCGGCGCAGGCATGGGCTTGGCGTTCGCCGGTCTGGTTGAGAGGAATCGATTGGTCGCCCATCACGCGACCGGACCGGTTCCAGTCGGTTTCTCCATGTCTGATGAGTAGCAGAATCGGCATCAGTGACACTCGTGGACGTTACGGTGCGGCCAGGACGGGATGAGTCAGGGGGATCGCTGTCCAGGTTTCCCCGCCGTCGGTCGATCGGTATAACCCGCTCCCATTCGTACCTGCGTAGAGGAGCTGGGGATCGCGTGCGCTGATGGCGATGGTGCGCACATTCAATGTGGCGAGCCCCTGATTGTGAGGCTGCCAGGTTTTTCCGGCATCGGCGGTCTTGAGGACGCCGGCCGGCCCGCCGATGTATAGAATGCCGGGATTCGTCGGATGCACGACCAAGGTGCTGATGAATTGGTCCGACAGTCCCTGCCCGATCTGTTCCCAGTACTCCGCCCGGTTGGTGGTTCGAAAGAGCCCCTTCGTGGTTCCGGCGTAGACGATACCGGAATTCAGCGGATCGACCGCCAACACATTCACTCCGAGTGCCATGGAGGCGTTCAGTACGTCGTCAGGAATGAGCCCGCTATTCTTTTTCTGCCAGTTCCCGCCGCCATCCTCGCTGCGATAGGTGCCGCCGGTCGTCCCTGCATAGAGGACGCGGGGGTGTTGGTGATCCATGGTGATGCAGGTGACGATGTGGACTTCCTTCATTCCAGCCATCCGTTCTTCCCACTCCCGGCCTCCGTTTTTGGTGACGAACGCCCCGACCGTGGTGGCGAGGTAGATCAGCTCGGTATTGTTCGGATGAAAGATGATTTCATTGACGAATGAGACGTGCTCCTTGAGCCCGACGTTGTGCGGCAGCCAATGTTGGCCGCCATCCGGACTTTTGTAAATGGCATCCCCCATGGTGCCGGCGTACACGGTGGCAGGGAGCTTCGGGTCGATGGCCAAGGTCGTGACGCGGCGGGCGGTGAAGCTCGGAAACTGCTCCCAGGTCTGGCCGCCGTCCCTGGTCTTGTGCACCGCGTCGTTGGTGGCGATATAGACGATGTTGGGATTCGACGGATGGAGCGCGATTGAGACCACGGCCGCTTCCCGCTTCCCGCAGGCCAGCAGGAGTAGGCCGATCAGAAAAACGGACCGTCGGAGGATGGCACGAGATTGATTCCCTAACGACATCACAATGGCCGCAGACCTAACCATAGCGCGGCGACTGAGTCAAGGTAACGCATCGTAGAGTCGTGGGAGAGGTTAGAGACGCTGTGTGAATCGTTCGGCGTATCCCGTGAGTTCGACATAGCCACGTCCTGAAATAGGCGCGCCCCGCGCCTGGCCGGTGGCGGACACGGCCCCTTCCCAGTACGTCACGCGGGTGCTGCGGGCAGTGTGCAATTCTTGGTCTGTGAGTAACGACACCACATCCAGATCCAGTCCTAAAGAGGGCGCGGAGAGTCGCCAACGCTGCGGGTAACGCGCGTGGGATCGTGGACTCGTCCAATATGAGAGCGGCTCAATCGTGAGGTCCTGCGCGTTGAGCGGCTGGGTTTGTCCATCGGCAAAGATGAGCGTGCCGCTTGACAGGGGATCGGCCGAACCATCGGCACGCCGCAACGAATACCACATGAGCTCAGTCGAATCGCTCAAATGCAGGCTGAACCAGTCCCATCCCACCACGTCCCGGCCGAGGTCGGCCGAACCGAACTCATGATCCATCCAGCTCAGGCCGGTGACGGTGAAGGTCTCGGCGCCCACCCGAATCTGTCCCTTGGTCGCGAGATGAGTGAATGAATAGTAGTGCGAGGCCTGCTCCGGGGCGGCGCCTTTGCGGCTGACTCCCTCTCGACCATGCAGAGCGGGAGGCTTCCGCGGGGTCACATGAAGGTCGATGGCGAATTCATCGGTCGCGGCCTGGAGTCTTTGCCGATCCGGCATTCGATCATCCATTGAGACGGACCAGCGATCGATCCACACGCGCAATCGGTCCGTCTCGGCACCGGCTTTGCCGAGTCCTTCACGACTGAGTTTGTCGGCATAAAGGAATCGGCCGCTCTCAAGGTCCGTCAGGGCGAAGTGCGCGAGGTAGAGTTGGTGTATAGACCATTTGGAAGGATCTGTCTTGACCTGATCCGGCGGAATGCCGCGGCGGAAAAAGGTGAGTTGAAAGCCGAATGGTCGGCCATTGGCCGCCGTGAGATGCCCGGTGTAATACCACCATTCCGTGCGAAACCGTTCGTGGGCGCCATGGTCTTCAGGAAACCGATACTGATAACCCGGCGTGGCGATGTGAAAAGGCTGCGGGGCGTCATCTGTCGCAATAGATTGGGTGCCGAGGGACAGCAGCACGAGCGTTGTCACCAACGAAGTGAGAAAGAAAATACGTGTGAGCATCATCGCGGACTCGCCGGCCGGCGCAGGGGGTGAGCCATCAGGGAGTGTCCAGGCCTCTGTGTATGTCCTTGATGACCGATTGGATGAACATCAGTATTCATCATGGTTTTCAGGCGATCGATGCTGTTGAGAAGCGGCGTCACGACGTTGACAATTTTGCAAAGCATCAGCTATCGTGAGCCATGTTTCTTGAACCGGAACGCGATAAGCCAAGCCGTGAGTTGTCGGGAAAGGCCCAGCCATTTCCCGTTCCGGAGCGCATTCCGTTGTTTCCTCTCCCGAACGTCGTGTTCTTTCCCAAAACCTACCTTCCGCTCCATGTATTTGAGCCGCGCTACCGCCAGATGGTAGCGGATGCGGCGGCAGGAGGGCAATGCATTGGCATGGCGCTCCTGAAGGAGGGATGGGAAGAACAATACGATGGGAATCCGCCGATCTTTTCGGTGGGCTGTGTCGGGCGTCTGGCCAGTGTCCAAAAACTGCCCGATGGCCGCTCGAACATTCTTCTCCAAGGCATTGAGCGCTACGAAGTGCGCGAGGAGTTCTTCGAGAAAAGTTATCGCGAAGCTCGTGTGACACTGAAGCCTCGAGACCGCGATTTTTCGATGGACCCGCCGTTGCGCCGGTATCTGATGGATGTTCTCGATGAATATCTTCAGGCCGACGAAGAGGCATCGCCGCTTCACAGTCTCGTCCGGCCCGATGTGAGCGACGAAGTGTTCGTGAACTCCCTCTCGACCTACTTGGACTGCACTCCGCTTGAAAAGCAGTTCTTGTTGGAGGCGGAACACCTGCCGCAGCAGGCTCGACGGCTCAGCGATTTAATCCAATTTAGGCTGGCGGAGCGGCGCGGCGCCGGAGGGTGGGGGTAATGTCGCGGGCTGTCGCTATTGAGGTGTCGCATCTCGGGAAAGCCTACGACAAGATCCGGGCCGTCGATGATCTGTCGTTTCAGGTCTATACCGGTGAAATATTCGGTCTGCTTGGACCGAACGGTGCGGGTAAGAGTACCACCCTTCGCATTCTGATTACCCTGCTCCATCCGACCTCGGGGTCGGCCAAGATTTTCGGACTGGATTCGGTGAAGGATGCGGACCGTGTGCGGCAGACGATCGGGTACGTGCCTCAGGAGCGCGCCATCGATCGCTTTCTGACGGGACGAGAACATCTCGAACTGCTTGCGGACCTGTATCACCTGTCGGCCGAAGAAGCGTCCACGCGCATCCCCCAACTGCTGAAGCTGGTCGAACTGGAGGCGCATGCCGATCGTCCGGCCAAGACCTATTCCGGCGGCATGAAGCGGAAGCTGGATATCGCCTGCGGGTTGTTGCCCGATCCGAAGATTCTCTTTCTGGATGAACCGACACTCGGCTTGGATGTGCAAAGCCGTCTCCGTATTTGGGACCATGTACGGGCGATGCGGGAGCGGGGCATCACCGTCGTCATGACGACCAACTATCTGGATGAGGCCGATCAACTCTGTGATCGGATCGCCATCATCGACGGCGGCCGGATTAAGGCCTTGGGGTCTCCCACGGAGTTGAAAGTTGGATTGGGTGGAGATCTGGTGTCGCTGACGGTGCGCGAACAGGATCGCGTCGAGGCGCTGGCGGCCGCAGTCAAAACTCTGCCGGCCATCCGCGCCGTGATGACCAAGCCGAACGGATTGGATATTCGGGTCGATTCTCCAGAGAAGGCCTTGCCGGCCATCCTCGAAGCGGCCAACCGCCTGACCTGTCAGCTCGAGTTCATCGACTATCACCGGCCGCGGCTGGATGACGTGTTTATCGCACACACCGGGCGGTCCATCAAGGACGACCAGCCGAACGAAGACGACCAGTAGCGATCGGTGAGGAGCACGCGGAATCTTTTATGAAAGAATATTGGCAGGAAATTCGAGCGTTGACGATGCGCTGGGTGCGGCGGCTGAGCCGTGAAAAGTTCAGCATGCTCTTTACCTTGGTTCAGCCGATGTTGTTCTGGCTGATCTTCTTCGGCAATTTGTTTCAGCGCGCTGCCGACATGCAGGTGACACAAGCGTCGAGCTATATCAGTTTCCTCACCGCCGGCGTGGTGGTCATGACGGTACTCAACAATGGGTTGGCGGGAGGCGTCGATCTGCTCTTCGATAAGGAGAATGGGTTCCTCGAACGGTTGATGTCCACGCCGATTCACCGGAGTTCCGTCATCCTGAGTCGGTTTATTTTTGTCATGACCATCACGTCGTTGCAAGTGTTGGTCATCCTGGGCGTCGCCTGGTTATTCGGTGTGCAGCCGGTGACCGGATTGCTGGGAGTGGCGACGATTCTATTCATCGGCATGATGTTCGGCGTCGGGCTGACGGCGATTTCGATGGCGATGGCGTTTTCTGTGAAAAGTCATGGCGACTTCTTTTCCGTCCTCGGGTTTCTCTCCTTGCCGATGATTTTTCTGAGTTCGGCGTTGGTGCCCCTGGCGGCAATGCCGGGCTGGATGGGATTTTTGGCGCAGTTTAATCCCATGACCTGGGCTATTGATGCGGTGCGTCCGTTGATTCTGCAGGGATGGACCGAAGCGTTGCCGCATGTCGGAATGGTCATCATGGTCATGGTGGTGTTTGACGCGCTGTGCCTCTATGGGGGCGCGCGTGCTTTCCGTCGGGCGATCGGGTGAGCCTTCTTTCGCATCAAGGATCGTCCATGTTCGTGAATGAAAGCCAAATCCGCGCATTGATTCGACTCCTCGGCGATGAGGATGAACGGATCGTCAGAACCATCAGCGGCAAACTCATTGATTTCGGTGACTCCGCCGTGCCGTTGCTGCAAGAGGCTGAGATCGAACAGCCGGACATGGCCGAGCGCATCGTCACCGTGTTGGAGGAAATCCGCGGGACGAAGCTGGAGGAGGAACTTCGCGACCTGATCGCGCAACCGGCCGATCAGATCGATCTCGAAACAGGGGCCTTTCTCCTGGCGCGCTACGCCTATCCGATGCTCGATGTGCAGGCCTACCGGCGCCAATTGGATCGAATGGCTCAAGATGTGCGGGAGCAGATTGGGTCTCGGGTCTCGGGTGAAGAGACCGTGAAGGCGCTCAACCGCTATCTGTTCACGGAAGCCGGTTTCAAGGGGAACACCAAGAACTACTATGAGGTCGAGAACAGTTATCTCAACTGCGTGATCGACCGCCGAACGGGGATTCCTATCAGTCTGTCGACGGTCTATCTCCTCATCGGCCGGCGATTGCAGTTGCCGGTGCAGGGGATCGGCATGCCGGGCCATTTCCTCGTGAAGTTCGACTCGGACAAGTACAAGATCTTTATCGACTGTTTCAATGGGGGCGCACTGCTGACGGAAAAAAATTGCGCCCGTTTCCTCACCGAAGCCGGTTATGGTTTTGAAGACCGATTCCTTCAGAAGAGCCCGACGCGAGCGATTTTGGCCCGCATGATCAAGAATCTGCTGGCCATCTACAACAAGCTTGATGAGCCGCTGAAAAAAACCCGCCTGCCACGGTTCATTGAAATTTTGGGCTGTGAGCAGCGAGAAGACGGGCTCTAGCCGCCCGGACTATTCATGAATACCTGCTACGTCGTCCGATCCTTTCGTCCGGCGGGGCTTTTCTCGTTCAGCCTCCTCGACGGACTGCAAGTACGCCTGCGTCGGCCTCACTTGCGAGAAGCCCCGGCGGGCTTCGGTCTCGAACGCCTCGCGATGGCATTCATGAATAATCTGGGCTAGCCACGCAGCCTGAGCAGGTCCCGCGCCATCCGAATCCGCCCCGCGAAGTGGTTCCCCGCCTGTGCGCGCACGTCATATCGTTCGGCAATCGGATAAAAGTGTGATAGCACGAGTTGGTTGATTCCCGCTTCCTGCGCCACACGGCCGCAGAGGCCGGCGTGCAGATGGCCGGCGCCTGGGCGGTTTTCTGGAAAGGAGCAGTCCAGGATGGCCAGGTCCGCCTCGCGACAGAGCCGAACCAGACTGTCGCAATAGAGCGAATCGCCGGAATAGGCCACGACGTGGTCCTGATATTCAATCCGGTACCCCACGCAGTGGAGGCGAGGCGCGTGTGTGACGGTGGCGGGCCGAATGCGGGTATCGCCAAGCCGGAAGCTACGATCGGAGATTTCGCGAATCGTGACGCGAAACGGTGCCTTGTCGAAGCTCGGGAACGTGGTCAGCATGGCCCGTATCAGACGTGTGGTCCCGCGCGGCCCGACGAGGGTGAGCGGCGGTCTGGTGCCGCCCTGATATTTGCAGAATATGACGGCGTCGAAAAAAAAGGGGATGAAGTCGGCGAAATGGTCGGCGTGGAAATGAGAAAACAGAATGTGCGTAATGCGGTGACGATCCACGCCGGTCTTGATCAAGTTGGAGAGGGTGCGCGGACCGAAGTCGAGCAGGAACGTGTGATCGGTTTCAATCAGATAGCCGGCTGCGGCCCGCGTGGGATGCACGTTCGTCCCCGACCCCAGGACGGTGACCCGGATCATGAAGCCGGCGCCTCCTGGAAGCTTTGCCGCAAGCGGAGCAGCAGCACGCGCAATTGGTCGGCTTCTGCGGTGCTGAGCGCGCGTTCAAAATAGGGGCGAATGAAGGCGATGTGCGTGGCGAAGGTCTTTCGGAACAGGCGGTCGCCTTTTTCGGTGAGACAGATGCGAGTGCTTCGCCGGTCAGCGGCCACTGGGATTCGCCTGATCAACCCCTTGGCCGCCAGGCGGTCCAGCACGCCGGTCAAGGTTCCCTTCGTCACCAGCGTGGCAGCTGACAGTTCGGCGCAGGTCAGGCCTTCGGTGTCGCCCAGCGTGGCGATCACGTCGAACTGCGAAGGGGTGAGCCGCAACGAACGCACATGACGGCTGTCCGTGCGCCAGAAGGAGAGATAGGCCTCGACCAACGGACGTAGAACTTTGAGATGCGGATCGTCTTTGAGGTGGGGAATGTCCACAGCGCACGCAGCCTAGTCACCACATCGGGTGCCTGTCAAGAGTTGACGGCGAGGTTGCGTTGACGCCGTGAGGACTAGCCCCCTATCATGTCGCCTACATGCGTCGTCACCCACAATCCGGCCAAGCCAATCTGACAGCCATCCTGCTTTTGCTCGGCCTCGTGGTTTCCGGTGTGTGGGTGTGGAAGCGCCTGTCGCCGGAGGTGCAAGATCTCATCATCGATCAGGCCCTTCCCTTGGCCGCGCTGCTGCTGGCGGTGCTGGCCGCGATCTGGATCATCGTTGGAAAGGTGAAGAAGCGTCTGAATCGGCGCCAGGAGCGTGCGCGATTGATCACGCTGCTGGAGAAGCAGACCTCATCGGAGAAACGGCTGGAATTGGCGTTTGCGATGATCGAAGTGAACGAGTACCGCCGCGCAGGGCTTGAGGCGATCGCGCCGCAGCTCCAAGAATTGTTCGTAACGACGTTGCAGCGGGCATTGGGAGACAAGCAACATCGGGTGCGGGGGATGGCGGCTAGCCACCTGGGGGTAATAGGCGATGAAACGGCCGTGACCCATCTCTTGGCGGCACTGGAGGATGACCATGCCTATGTGCGCTCCAGCGCAGCCTTGGGCCTCGGGCGCTTGCGCGCATCCGCCGCGAAAGACAAGCTCGCATACGTCAGCAAGGAGGACTGGGATCAAACGGTGCGGAGCCGGGCTCGCGAGGCATTGGAGCGTATCCGATGACTATGAAGAACAGAAAAGTGCGAGGGTGACAGACTGGTTAGGCGGTCCAGTCGAGGACGACGATTTCAGGCGTGCAATTCAGTCGAACGGGAATGACCGACCAGCCTAGGCCACGATTGACGTAGAGGCGATGGTTGTTCTTGCTGTACAGGCCGTTGGTTCGTCCATGACAGCCTGGTGGCAACCAGAAGGTCGGGATGTAAGGTATCCGCCATTGACCGGCATGGCTATGTCCGCAGAGGGTGAGGTCGACATGGTGCTGAGGTGTGAGCTGATCCAGAATATTGGGCGCATGAGCCAGCACGAGCGTAAAGCGCCCCGGCTGCGGCGACGGAACGCAACGGAGATCCGCACGGTGGAGTGAGGGGTCGTCGAGGCCGACGATCGCCAACTCTCCTGTCTCCAGGGGAATGAACGTTACTTGGTTGACCAACAGCGTCACCTTGCGGCGGTCGAATTGTTCGACGAATTCATCGATGCGCACACCGCTGTAGTGGTCGTGGTTGCCGAGGGTGACGAACACCGGAGCAAGACGCCGTAATTCAGTGAGAAAGCGAAGGACATGCGGCAGGCCGTCACGAACATTCAGGAGATCGCCGGTGATGAAGATCCAGTCGGGTGCCAATTCGGCCACGCTGCGAACGATGGCGCGATGTCTTGGGCGGTAGCGGTCCAAATGCAAGTCGCTCAAGTGCACCGCGCGACGCCCGGCCAGCGGAGCATGGAAGAGTGGGAGGCGGGTAATGGCCTGTGTGGACAGACCGACTTCGACACCGGGCATCAGGTTGAACAGATGGTGGAACGGGCGGCTCAGCCAGTGGCCGATCCAGACGCGCGTCAGTTCCTGCCACCGCATCAGGGTGGCGATCATTCCATCACCCGATTCAAGTGGGCCTTGTCTGCGGTGGTCACGCGATAGCCTTGATCATACAGTTTGCCCATGCCGTTCATGAGCGCTTCCATGCCGCGGGCATCGTGCAGAGTATCGAATTTCGACGTGAGCGAGCGCAGATGGGCAACCGCGCCAAGCGATGGTTCGGACGACAGGTCCAGGGCGAGGAGGATGTCCCGAAGCTCCCGGGTGCTGTAGGTGGCATTGTCGTCGCCATCGCCCACCAAGGCGAACTCATAAAAGGTCAGGCTGAGGGAGAGCAACGCCTGGGTGCGTTGGAAGTCGGTGCGGACGGCGTCAATTCCTCCCGGATAGCGCGTGCGGCAGTCGGATGCGTCTTGCTCTGATGAGTCGGCCGCAGTCCAGGGTGAGTCCGCCCGCTGGGTCCAGGCGATGCTCTGTACGGCGGGTGGGGCCGGCCTCTGGCGCTGTTGCTTATAAAACCAGTTCATACATTGGCTGGCGGCGGCAAAGGCCTGCTTGTCGGTCTCGGCTTGTCGTTGGATATGTTGGGTGAAGTGGGCGAAGATATCGAGGCTGTTCAACTGGGTCGCGGCCATGAGTGAGGTGACGGAGCCGGCCGTGATCGAATAGAAGAGTATCCAGGCCGCAAAGTACTTATGGGCGAATCGGGTCTGCATCGGGTTCGTTCGGGGATGACTGCTGAAGCAGTGAGCCTGCTACGAGTATAACACGGGTGGTCTCTGTGCCTACCCAATTACCATCAATTGTGACCCATCACGAACGATAAGGAACGGTCATGCCAACCCTGTCCTGGCTCGATGAGACAGTGCCCTATCTGACTGCTGCGGTTCCGGCGCTCGGTGGCCGGATTCGCAGTACCCCGGAGGATTTTCGTGTCGAGGAACGACCCCTCTACTTGCCCTGCGGGGAGGGGGAGCATCTGTATATTCGGGTGACGAAGCGAGGGCTGTCCACACCGGACCTCGTGCTGCGACTCTCTTCTCAGCTCCATGTGAGAGCCCAATCCATTGGGGTGGCCGGGCTGAAGGATGCGCAGGCCGTCACAACGCAGATGGTCTCATTGCAGGGGGTGAAGGCAGAGACGGTGGCGGCGTTGCCCACCGACGAGCGCCTGCTTGCCCTGGAAATATTGGGGCGTCACCGCAATCGACTCCGCAGGGGACACCATGCGGGCAATCATTTCCGGCTGGTGATTCGGGACGTCCAAAAGGGGACCGAGGACCTCTTGCGACAGCTGTTCGACGAGTTAGTACGCCGGGGCGTACCAAACTATTTTGGTCCTCAACGGCAAGGGCGAGCGGGGACGAATTTTCAATTGGGTGCCGAGTTGCTGCTGGACGCCGCGCGTCGCAACAAGATGAGCCGCGCCAAGCGCATTTGGTTCATGAATGCCTATCAATCCCACGTGTTTAATCATATCGTTGCCAAACGGATCGAGAGCATCGACCGGGTGTTTCTGGGCGACTGGGCCATGAAGACGGAGAATGGGGCCTGCTTTTCCGTGGAACAGCCTGAGGTGGAGCAGCCACGCGCCGATCGTTTTGAGATCAGTCCCACCGGGCCGCTCTTCGGTTCCCGTGCGCCTTGGGCGACGGGCTATCCTGGTGATATTGAACGAGCCGTGGTGGCCGACCTAGGGAGCACTCCGGAGTTATTGTCGAAAGCGGGCGCCGACTGCGGATTCCGCGGCGAACGGCGAGCTCTCCGAGTCCGTCTCAATGAACTGACCTGGTCGCTTGAAGGCTCTGTGCTGACCGTGGCTTTTTGGCTGCCTCCCGGTTCCTATGCTACCAGCGTACTCCGAGAAGTCGTGAAAACCAGCCCGTAGCCTCCGCGCGTCATCTCTCTCGGCAGATGGTAGAATTTGAGCGGAGGCGCGGTATCTCACAGTGCTTGGCTCTTCCTAACGGAGCGAGATTCAGGAGGTCCGGTCATGACAGCGTCGCAAGAAACTGTTTTCCTGCAGGGGCACATCATCGACTCGTTGATCCTGGCAAAAGTCCTGGACACGATTCTGATGATGGGCGGGACGTTCGACCTGCAGGACGTCAAGATCGGTGCAACGAGGGATGCGCCGTCTCAGGCCCGGATCGTCGTGCGGGCGCCGTCCAGCCGCGTGTTGGGTGAGATTCTGCGGGCCATCCAGCCCCATGGCGCCGCCATTGAGCGTGAGGAGGATTGCCGGTTCGAGCCTGCTCCCGCGGCAGGGGTGTTTCCCGACCAGTTCTATGCGACGACACACCTTCCAACTCAGATTCGTCTCGATGGCGAGTGGGTGGAGGTCGAGGGCCTGGAAATGGATCTCGGGATCTGTGTCGATCCGGCCAAAGCTCGCGCTCGAACCGTTCCCATGGGAGCCGTGACCGCAGGCGAACTGATCGTGACCGGCCGAGACGGAATCAGGGTCACGCCGCTCGCCCGTCCGACTGAGCGCGATGTGTTTGGATTCATGGAATCCGTGGTGTCGTCGGAGCGTCCGCATCAGCCCGTCATCGCCGATATCGCCCAGCGGATGCAGAAGTTGCGCGCGTGGCATCGGCAGGGCCACGCCGGCGCGAAGGTGCTGTTGGCAGGCGGGCCGGCGATCGTGCATGCCGGAGGTCGAGACGCGTTGGCCTGGCTGGTGGACCAGGGCTATGTGCAGGTGTTGTTCTGCGGCAATGCCTTGGCCGCTCACGATATGGAGGCTGGTCTCTACGGCACGTCCCTCGGCTATGGGTTGGCCGCCGGCCGTTCGGTGCCGCATGGCCATGAACATCATCTTCGGACCATCAACCGGATTCGCGCCATCGGCAGCATTCAAGAGGCGGTGCGGTCTGGGGTCGTGGCCGATGGGATCATGGCGGCTTGCGTGCGGCGCGATGTGAAGATGGTGATGGCGGGAACCATTCGCGACGATGGTCCGCTGCCCGGTGTGTTGACGGATTCGATGGAGGCCCAGCAGGCCATGCGTGCGGAAATTCACGGGGTCGGACTCGCTCTGTTGGTTGCGTCCACGCTCCATGCGATCGCCACCGGCAATTTGTTGCCGGCCACCATCCCCACGGTCTGCGTCGATGTGAATCCGGCAGTCCCGACGAAATTGGCGGACCGTGGTAGTTTCCAAGCGGTTGGTCTTGTGATGGATGCCGCCTCGTTTCTCATAGAACTCGCGCGGGAACTCGGGTGGCGTCCATGAGCCGGTTGTTGGTCTGTCGGCCCGACTATTTCCAGATCGACTACGAAATCAATCCCTGGATGCGGCGGACGAACGCTGTGGATCCGGCGCGCGCAATCGGCCAATGGCAAGCGCTGATGGACGTCTTGGTCCATGATGTCGGGGCAGGCCTCGAACAGATGCGGCCTGTCCAAGGGCTGCCGGATATGGTCTTCACGGCCAATGCGGGGGTGGTGGTCGGTCGCCGCGCGCTGGTGAGCCGGTTCCGTTACCCGGAGCGGCAACGAGAGGAAGCATACTTCGAACGGTGGTTTCGCGAGCAGGGCTATGAGGTGTTGACGCTCGACAAGAACCTCTACTTCGAAGGGGCCGGCGACCTATTGGGGTTTCCGGATACGTGGTTCGGCGGGTATCGGCAGCGGTCGGATATCCAGGCCTTTCCCCGGCTGAGCGAGATATTCCAGCGGGAAATCATTCCGCTCGAATTGATCGATACCCGGTTCTATCATCTGGACACCTGCTTTTGTCCGCTCAGCGGCGGTGAGGTGCTCTACTTTCCCTCGGCGTTCGACTCATACGGTCAGGCGGCTATTGCGCAACGGCTTCCGGAAGATCGCCGGTTAGTCGTACCCGAGGAGGAAGCGTTGCGATTCGCCTGCAACGCTGTGTGCATCGGCAAACAGGTCGTGATCCCAGCCGCTTGTCCTCGTACGACGCAGCTCTTGGAGAGTCGCGGCTATCGCACGTACGCAGTTCAATTGGACGAATTTATGAAGTCCGGCGGCGCGGCCAAGTGTCTGACCCTCGCCCTTGACTGATTTCTTCCAAGCGGTGCTGCCTACCGCGTTCGAAAGAGAAATGACAGATACAGACCGGCGATGGCCGTGGTGGTGAGCTCAATCGTGAGCAATAGGCGACTGACGATCGCGTCTGGTTGTGGCGGCGAGAGAAGGAAATGAAACCCGAGGAATGCGGCCGGTTGTGAGGGAGGCGATTCCCATGGAGGCATCAGGATGGCGACCACCAGCACCGTCACCATGCCGTACAGAATGTTCAGGTTCAGTTGCTCTGGCGCCGACGTGCTTTTGTTCGGAGAAGCAGTCGGTGGGGCGTGGGGTTCGAGCGCGGCTCCGCAATCGGTGCAGTACCGGTTGATTTCAGGAAGGGCACGTCCGCAGGAAGGGCAGGGTTTCATGCAAAGCCTCCAAGTGTCCCGTGAAGCCTATCGGGAGTAGAGCAGGAATGCCAGCGCCAAAATGGGAGATCGCAGAGAGCGTATCGCGGCCAGCTCGGCGGGCGGGCAGCGTCATTCTCGGCTAGAAATGGTACCCTAACCCGAAGGTGAGGTGAAAAACACTGTAGGTGGCCCGGAATCCGATCGGCGCGGCGGGGTCGCTGTCGTTGGAGGTGTAGCCGATGCGGGCCACATTGTATTTGCCTTCACCGAAGATCGCCCATTGTCTGGTGACATAGTACCGGAGCCCGGCTTGGGCATTGAGACCGATAGCCGTTCCGGATTGGGTGAGCCCGCTGTCGGTGTCTTTGATTCGGGCAAAAAAGATTCCCGGGCCGATGCCGACATAGGGTTGAAGTCTATACTTGGGGTACCTGAGGAGAATATTCAGCGGGGCCCAGGTCATCACCCGCTGGTGGAGTCCTAGAAAGTCGGCAGTGACGGATCCGCCGGGGCCGGAAAAGGTCAGCGGGCCCTGCTTGATATGGGGCGTGGTGTAAAAGAATTCTGTTTCAATGCCGAGCCAGCGGGCTTGACTGAAGTAGTGCCCCAGCTTCACGCCGCCCATGAGAGAATTCTTCAGATCCTGCGTGGACACCTGCAGCCCCGCCAGGCCGTCGGACGTCACGTTCCCTTTGCCGAGTTTGTCCGCCAGCGTGACGCCGAATTGACCGGCTAAATAGGTCTCCGCCTTCGCGGTCAGGGGCCCGCCCAGCCAGACACCGGCCACGATCGCTGCCGTCAACAGCCACTGCCCCACGATGTGTTGCTGTGGGATCATCGGTACGACTCCTGGTTTGGGTGGTGCGAAGCCGGTCCGGCAAAAGAAGCATAACAGACAACCGGGAAAGCACCTATGAAAGCTGCAGTTTCTGCACGCCGGTGATCTCATGAAAGAAGTGCTCGATGCGTGATTCGTTGACAGCTTTCAAAGCCCCTTCCTATAATCCGCGTCCATGAGGCGCATGTTATTCATCGCAGCGTCGGAATGGCCGCAAAGCCTCACGGTGCTAAAGCGGCCATGACGGTTTCATCCATTCAACGTGTGGCAGTCATTGGCGCGGGAGCTTGGGGAACGGCTTTGGCTCGGCACCTGGCCGGGAAACAGATTCCCGTCCGACTGTGGGCCCACGAGCCCGATGTCGTCCGGGGAATCGAAAGCCGGCGCGAGAACCACGTGTATTTGCCGGGGGTCTCTCTTCCCGCGACATTGTCCGCGACCAACGCCCTCTCGGAAGCAGTGGCGGGGGCCGACTGCCTGATCTTTGCCGTGCCCTCGCATGTCGCGCGACCTGTCCTGCGACAGGTCGCGTTGGTACTCCCGCAGCCGATCCCCCTGGTCAGTGCCACAAAAGGAATTGAAGAAGACACGCTCGACCTCATCACGCAGGTCATGCAGGACATGCTGCCGGCAGCTATGCATGGGTCTTTGATGGTGTTGTCGGGACCGAGCTTTGCGACCGAAGTCAGTCGCGGGCAACCGACAGCGCTCTGTCTCGCCGGACAGGATGCCCGAGTCGTCAAGACGATCCAGGGCCTCTTCATGACGCCGAATTTCCGAGTCTATGCCGACGATGACCTGATCGGCGTGCAACTCGGCGGCGCCTTGAAAAACGTGATGGCCTTGGCCGCCGGGGTGGTTGACGGACTCGAACTCGGGCATAACGCCCGCGCCGCGCTCATTACCCGAGGATTGACTGAAATGGTTCGGCTTGGAGTGGCGATGGGCGCGGATCCGCGCACCTTCTACGGGCTGTCCGGGGTTGGGGATCTGATCCTCACCTGCACCGGTCCATTGAGCCGCAATCACTCGGTGGGGGTGCGGTTAGGAAAGGGTGAACGCCTTGATGCCATTCTTGCAAGTATGCAGGCGGTGGCGGAAGGCGTGCGGACGGCGAAAGCGGCGCTGGGGCTCGCCCTGCGGTGCGGCGTGGACATGCCGATTGTGCGGGAAGTGAACGCGGTGCTCTTTGCTGACAAATCGTGCCGTCAGGCGGTCGGTGACCTCATGGAGCGCGAAGCCAAGGAGGAGAAAAGCCTGTCATGAATCAGCACCAACTGCAGGCGTTACTCACCCAGGTTCAGCGTGGTGTCCTCGAAGTGCCGGAGGCGCTCCATCAGTTGCGGACCCTCCCTTATGAAAACCTGGGATTTGCGTCGCTCGACCACCATCGCGCACTGCGTCAGGGATTTCCGGAAGTGATTTTTTGCGAAGGGAAGACAGAACGACAGGTCGTGGCCATTGCCAGGACTCTGCTGCGCAAGAATAATTCGCTACTGGCCACGCGGGTGGAGCGATCGGTCGCACGGGCCCTACTTCGGATCAGCAAGCGAGCGGTCTACCATGAGGCAGCGCGGGTGGTGGCGATTGCGCCGCCCAAGTTGGTACGGCGTGGGTCCGTGTTGATCGTCACCGCCGGCACCGCCGATATCCCAGTGGCGGAAGAGGCGCGCGTGACGGCCGATATCATGGGGAGCCGGACCGACACACTGTACGACGTGGGTGTGGCCGGCTTACATCGCTTGCTCGGCCAGCAGGAGCGGTTGCATGAGGCCCGAGCGTTGGTGGTAGTGGCCGGGATGGATGGCGTGCTCCCGAGCGTCGTGGGTGGGCTTGTCCGGCAACCGGTGATTGCCGTGCCGACGAGTCGTGGCTATGGTGCGCATTTCGGCGGCTTGGCCGCGTTATTGACCATGTTGAATTCCTGTGCGGCCGGGGTTGGGGTGATGAACATCGACAACGGCTTCGGGGCCGGCTGCATGGCTCATCGGATCAACATGGTGGGAGAAGTGTCGCCTGCTGCTCCTCCAGGCAGGAGGAGCTAGGTCGGCGGTGTGTTCTCAACAGATCAGTTCTTGACCACAAACTTGCCGCGTTTGGGCCACGACAGCATTTGAGTGCGCTGGCCCTTCTCTCCGTTACTGAGCAATTTGACTCGCACTTCATATTCGTACGACCCGATCGGGACTTGGTGCTTATTGTGGTCGAGCCCGTCCCAGGCGAGGTCGATATGCACGCGCTTCTGAGAAGGATCCCCGTCGCTGTTCGTGTTCGATAGAACGTGCTCATTCACCGGTTGGCGAATCGAGAGGAAGCGCAGCGACGTCATAGAGGAGGACGTCACCAGGGCGGAGACCTCCAACATCAACTGTTCATCGATGTCTTTCGGCAGTTGCACGGTGGCGATGAAATGAAAAGGCCCGTCTTGCGGGCGGTAGGGCATCGGCGCGGCATGCAGTGTGAGGATCTTTAATTCCGGCTCGGGGCGCGGGACCCCTTTGCCCTTGGTCTTGGCCAGCCCGTCCACAGTCTGTCCTGCCAGCATGAAGACGGCGCTCAGCACGACGAACAGGCCGAGTCGTCTCCCCTGCGAAGTACGCGGGGCGGTCGTGCTGATGAGCCGGGTCGAATTGATCATGGGTGTCGGCGTCGCACGGAGCGGGTCGGTGATCTGATCGGATGCGTACCTTGATTGGGGATAACACAGCGTGGCAGGGCTGTCAACGAACGAGCGGAATGATTGCTGTCTGGATGCGGCTCCGGTAAGATGCCGCTCGATCGCAGATGATGGTGAATCGTAGGAGTCACGTGGTGAAGCATCTTCATTTCGACTGTTTCTCGGGCATCAGCGGCGACATGATTTTAGGCGCGCTGGTGGATGCGGGCTTGCCCTTCAAGGATCTCGTCCGCGGGCTTGCCCGGTTGCAGATCGAGGGGTTTCGTCTCGCGCAGAAGCCGGTGGAGCGAGGGGCCGTCACTGCGACGAAGGTCGACGTCCTGATCGAGAAGGGCTTTCGGGCCCCGTTGACTCTGGCGCAAATCAAACGGATTCTCCTCAAAAGCGGATTGCCTGCCGTCGTCAAAGAACAGAGCCAGGCGGTGTTCGATCGATTGGCCGATGCCGAGGGGAAGGCTCATGGGGTCGAACCGTCGCATGTACATTTCCACGAGGTGGGCGTGATCGATTCATTTATCGACGTCGTCGGCGGTGTCTTGGGCCTGCACCTCATGGGGATTCAGCGCGTGACGGCCTCCGCGATTAATGTGGGATCCGGCACCCTCACGTCCGCCCACGGTTCGTTGCCTGTGCCGGGACCTGCGGTGGCCGCGCTTGCCGTTGGACTACCCATTTATGCTCAGGGCCCGGCGCGTGAGCTGGCTACGCCGACTGGAGTCGCATTGGTTCGTACCCTGGCCACAGAATTCGGTCTCTTGCCTCGCATGGAGGTGCACCATGTGGGGTATGGGGCAGGGACGGCCGATCCGGCACAGTGGCCGAACGTGTTGCGGGTCTTTGTCGGCGAGGGAGCGGACGCTGCCCTAGGGTCAGTGGAGACGATCGTGGAACTCCAGACGAACATCGACGACCTCAATCCGCAGGTCTACGAGACCGTGTTCGATCGGGTGTTTGCTGCCGGGGCCGTGGATGCCACTCTGGCGCCGGTCATGATGAAAAAAGGCCGGCCCGGGAATCTCCTCTCCGTGCTGGCTCCTCGTGAGAAAGTAGAGGCCGTTTTGGCGGTGCTGTTCGCCGACACGACGGCGCTGGGCATCCGGACCCAGGAGGTGCAGCGACGGGTGTTGCCGCGTCGGTTTGTGTCGGTGCGGGTCGATGGCCATGATGTCCGCATCAAACTGGCGGACCACGCGCCGGGGCGCAGCAAAGCTTCCCCTGAATATGAGGATTGCAGGCGTATTGCCGAACAGAGCGGGCGGCCGGTGAAAGATATTATTGAGACCGCCATGCTGATGTATCGGCAGTCGCAAGACAAACGGCGAAGGGTCAAAGTGAGCAAGTGAGAGTCGAGACCTTTGTCGTGTCCTGCTTCCCATCCCCGGTTTCATCACGAGGCCTTCTGTGACGATCCTGCTCTATGTGGGATTGTTTCTGGCCTCGGTCATCATCACCCTGGCGGGGTGCCATCTCTTCACGAACGGGATTGAGTGGCTGGGGAAGCGCCTGAACATTTCGGAGGGCGCGGTGGGAAGTGTCTTCGCGGCGGTCGGGACAACCCTGCCGGAGACCTCGATTCCGATCATCGCCATTTTTTTCGGGGCCGGTCGGGAGCAGGCGGAAGTCGGTTTGGGGGCGATTCTCGGGGCGCCCTTCATGCTGAGCACGCTGGTGTTGCCGATTCTGGCGCTGCTGCTGTTGCTCTATGCCAGGATTGGGAAACGGACCGCGACCTTCAAGCTCAACTATGGCGAAGTGCGGGTCGACATCCTCTTTTTTCTCATCAGTTATGCCCTGGCGTTGACCTGCGCAGTCGTCCCGTCTCGCCTCTTTCACGGAGCGGTCGCCATCATCCTGATTGGGCTCTACGTCTACTACATGAAGCTCAAATTTTCGGCGGAGGATGAGGAGTCGGAGGGGGGCAGTGCGCTCGAGCCCTTGCTGTTTGCGCGCCGGTCGCCCCGTCCGTCCTATCTCGTGATCGGGGTGCAAGGGATCGTTGGATTACTGGGCTTGGTCGGAGGAGCCCACCTGTTCGTGACAGCGGCGAATTCCATTTCAGCGGCAATGCAGGTTTCGCCCCTCATCCTCGCGTTGTTGATCGCGCCATTGGCGACCGAGTTGCCGGAAATGTCCAATAGTTTCCTCTGGCTCTATCGCAAAAAGGACCGCCTGGCGGTCGGCAATGTCACCGGTGCGATGGTGTTTCAGGGCACGTTTCCCGTATCCGTTGGCTTGCTTGGTACCGAGTGGACTCTCGGGACGACGGCGCTGGCGACGATGGTGCTCGCCGTATTCGCAATGGGCATGAGTTTGCTCCAGGTGCTCTGGTCCGGGCAGTGGCGCCCTTGGTTGCTGAGCGGCAGTGCATTGCTGTACCTTGGTTATACACTGTTTCTGTATACGCATGGTTCCTAAACGCACGACAGGTCCAGAGCGTCCGGTCTTGGGCCTCACGATGGGAGATCCTGCGGGGATCGGACCAGAGGTGATTGCCAAGGCCTTGGCCGACAAGGCTCTGGCCCGCCTGTGTCGTCCGGTGGTCATCGGCTCTCGTGCCGTCATGGAACGGACGATCACATCGTTGAAGCTGTCGTTGCAGGTGGTGGAGTTCGATCCGACGAATAGCGCGCGATTGAAAGCCGGGCAGGTGGCGGTGGTGGACGCACTCAGAAACCCGTTACCGAGATTTCGCATGGGTGTGGCGGCGGACGTGACGGGAGCCGCTTCCGTTGACTTCATCAAGACCGCGGTCGAACTTGCGCAGGGGGGGAGTCTGGCCGGGATCGTGACGGCGCCTATCAACAAAGAAGCGATGAACATGGCCGGCTATCACTACCCGGGCCATACGGAACTGCTGGCCGATCTGACCGAGAGCAAAGAATTCGGGATGATGATTGTCGGCGGGCCACTGAAAATCATGTTCACCACCACGCATGTGGCGATCAATTCGTTGTCTGCGCTGTTGACCACCGAGCGGATCGCCAAGGCCATTCGTCTCGCTCATCTCGGGCTGACGCGATACTTCGGCATCGCGCGACCTAAGATCGGTGTGGCGGCATTGAATCCGCACGGGGGCGAACATGGCTTGTTCGGCAACGAGGAGGCGACCAGCATCGCCCCGGCCGTGCAACAAGCTCGTGCCGCCGGGATCAAAGCCAGCGATCCGCTGCCTGCCGATACCCTGTTCGGGAAGGCGGCCAGAGGCGCGTACGACGGCGTGGTGGCGATGTATCATGATCAGGGGCTCATCCCGCTGAAGCTGCTCGCCTTCGGCACCTGTGTGAACCTGACGGTGGGTCTGCCGATCATCCGAACGTCGGTGGATCATGGGACGGCGTACGATATTGCCGGCAAAGGGGTGGCCGAACATGGCAGTCTGCTGGAAGCCGTGAAGGTGGCGGCCCGGCTTGCCCAATCCTGGTCACCTGCCGCAAGACAGTCTCGATAACAGAGAGGAGTGCGCACCGCCATGTCAGAAACAGCCGCGTCAATTATCGATCAACAGGTGAAGGAGTTGGACGCGATTGCGAAACGGACCGTTCAGGACTTTAATACCGTCTTGGGCGCTGAACGCATGGGGCAATGGAAGATCCGCACAGTGGCATTGCTCCAGCAACTTGCGGGAAAGAAGGAGGCGGATGAGCTGGCACGTAAGAACCCTGGGCCGGCCTTCACCAATGATCTGGTCGAAGAATTCACCGACGAGGTGGAGTGTTATCGTTCTTACCTGGTGGCGCTCGCAAAACGGCTTCGGGCAGCGGCTCCTCCGGCATCCGGGTAGGCGCAGCGCGAGACCATGGCCCCCTCTTTTCCCCCAGCCCTGAAGCGACTCGGCCAGAATTTTCTCATCGATCCGAACATCGTCCGCAAGATCGTGTCCCTGGCGGCGCTTCGCCCGGACGACCAGGTGCTGGAAATCGGACCTGGCCGGGGAGCTTTGACGGCGGGATTATGTGCTGAAGCAGGTCGGGTGATTGCCGTGGAGATCGATCCGCAGTTGGAGCCCCATCTGCAGGAGAGTCTCGGACATTGCCGCAACCTGGAGCTTCGGATCGGGGATGCGTTGAAGTTTCCCTTCGACAGCTTGCCGCCTCGCACGGTGGTGGTGGCGAACCTGCCCTATTATGCTTCCACGCCGCTCTTGTTCGCCCTCCTCGACGCCCGCGCCCATCTCGATCGCATGGTCCTGATGCTGCAAACGGAAGTGGCTCTCAGGCTGGCGGCCCAGCCGAATAGCAAGGACTACGGGGTGCTGTCGGTGATGACGCAGGAGGCGGCAGAGGTGGAGCTGGCCTTTCGCGTCTCCGCAAACTGTTTTCGCCCGTGCCCAACCGTCGGATCGACAGTGGTGCGCCTCACCATCAAATCCCAAGATGGGTTTGATCCGATCCGTCACGAGCGATTTCGGCGCTTGGTGCGGGCGTCGTTCGCCCATCGCCGTAAGACATTGGTGAACTCCCTGCGCGATGAAGGCTATCCTGCCGACCGAATCGCCCGCGCGATGGAGGCGGCCGGCGTGCCATCGCGGGCGAGAGCCGAAATGCTCACCCTCGAGACCTACCGAACGCTCGCGCGCTCATTTGATCCAGATCCTTCGTGAGTCCTGGCCAGTGAGCTCTGAAAGATGCGGCCTCAACGGTCTGCGCAACATTTCCCCTTTGTTTGAAAAGCCCTTTTCCCTGTGCTACGATCCGCCGCATGGGTGTATCCACCACGGCAAAGCGCGGTGACGCCCGCTCAGCCCCTTCCCGTTCCTCACATGTGAAGCGTGAAGTGATCGGGGTTCTCCTGATCGCCGCCGGCCTCTTGATCCTGCTTAGTCTGGTGTCGTTCTTTCCCGGCGACGCCAAGTCGATGGTGGCATCCGGAACAGCCGGCAATCAACCCAAGAACATGATCGGGTCGGTGGGGGCGTTGGTAGCGGCTGCGTCTTTCTATACGATCGGCGGAGCCGCCTATCTGTTTCCCATCCTGCTCGGGCTGCTCGGTGCCCGTTGTTTCATCCCGATCCCGCTCACGGTTCGACTCAGAAACGCCGGCAGCGGTGTGGCGGCGATGGTGTGCTTGAGCGCGTTCCTCCATTTGGAAGTGACGGCGGTTCCGACCATTTCAAGCGGATGGGTAAACCGCGGCATGGCCGGCGGCATGATCGGCCAAGTATTAGCCGACGGCGTCCGGAGCTATTTCGCTAATACCGGCGCACATATTGTAATTCTCACCGGCCTGATGGTCGCATTGTTGTTCACTGTCCCCATTTCTTTGACATTGCTGGTCCAGCGACTTCCCGAATGGTGGGCCGCAGCCCGCGAGCAGATAATGGGTTGGTTACCTGAGTGGCCGACCGCTCAAGGAAGCCTGCCGAAACGGTCTCGTGTGAAGGCGCCCCGTGCGCCGCGCGAGGCTGAAGATCAATCGTTCGACCGCGAGGTCCAAGTCATGGCTGAAGCGGTGGACCAGATTGCGGTCCCCATGGTTCCGCCCAAGATTCAGCCGCCGATCAAGGTGGAAAAACGCGCCGCGTCGGTCGAGGAACCGGCTGCGGCCGTGGCCATGAGCCCCTCCGTGTCGGACGGATATGTGTTGCCCGATCCGCAAGAGTTATTGAGCGATCCATCCGGACCTCTCGCCCGCCTCAGCGATGAAGAGATCACCCAGCAATCCGAGATTTTGACCAAGGCCCTGAAAAGTTTCACGATCGAGGGACGGGTGACGGAAGTGCGGCCGGGACCGGTCGTGACCATGTACGAATTCGAGCCGGCGCCCGGCACCAAAGTCGCCCGTATCGTCAACCTTGCCGATGATTTGGCCTTAGCGCTGAAAGCCATCAGTCTGCGGATCGTGGCGCCGCTTCCCGGGAAATCGGTCGTGGGAATCGAAGTGCCCAATCCGCACCGCGAGACGGTATCGCTCAAGGAGGTCGTCACCAGTGATTCGTTCTCCCGATCGCGTTCCAAGCTGAGCTTGGCCCTTGGGAAAGATATTTTCGGCGGCGCCGTCAGCGCCGATCTCAAAACCATGCCCCACCTCTTGGTCGCCGGGGCCACCGGTGCCGGCAAGAGCGTGAGCTTGAACACGATGTTGCTCAGCATCCTGTTCAGCGCCAGGCCGAATGAAGTGAAACTGCTCCTCATCGACCCGAAAATGCTGGAGTTTCAAAGTTACGACGGCATTCCGCATCTGCTCCGTCCCGTCATCACAGATCCCAAATCGGCTGCCCGTGGATTGGGATGGGTGGTGCAAGAAATGGAACGGCGATACAAACTCTTGGCTGAGGCGGGGGTGCGGAGCATCGATGCCTATAATCGGAGGATTTCCGAGGTTCAAGGGGCCGTCTCGGATGTGTGGCAATCCGGCAAACCGGAGCAGGTGGAACTCACGTTTCTCTCTGAAGAAGAGCGGCTCTCAAAGGGAGAGAACGCGGAACCAGCCGGCGACAATGGACCGACTGATTCGGTCAAACCGACTCCGCCGGAACCCTTGCCCTATATCATGGTGATGATCGACGAGTTGGCGGACCTGATGATGGTGGCCCCAAAAGATGTCGAAGACAAGATTGCGCGGCTGGCGCAGATGGCGCGCGCGTCGGGGATTCACCTCGTGTTGGCAACCCAGCGGCCGTCGGTGGATGTGTTGACGGGTCTCATCAAAGCCAACTTTCCCGCGCGCATCGCGTTTCAGGTGTCGTCCAAAACCGATTCCCGCACCATCCTCGATGCCAACGGGGCGGAAGCCTTGCTCGGTCGGGGCGACATGCTCTATCTCGCCTCGGGAACCGGGAAGTTGATGCGTATTCATGGGTCCTATGTGTCGGACGACGACGTGCGGCGGGTCGTGGAATTCGTGAAGAAACAGGCGCTGCCTTCCTATTGCCGTGAATTGCAATCGCTCAAGCTGGACGAAGCGGATGAGGAGCAGGCCAAGGACGACGTGTACGAACAGGCCAAAGATCTGGTGTTGTCGACCGGGCAGGCCTCTGCGTCACTGATTCAACGGCGCCTGCGTGTGGGGTATCCCCGGGCGGCACGCATGATCGAACAGATGGAAGCGGAAGGCGTTGTCGGGGCGGCAGGCCGGGATGGACGTCGAGAGGTTCTGGGTCGTCGCGGACCGGTCGGAGGAGACGAGGCATGATGCGGATGTTCGCAATAATCGCGCTGCTCCTCTTGAGTGGAGCCCTGGCCGTTCCTCAACCGGTGAGGGCGGACGAACAGCCGGTCGATGCGCAGGCTCTTCAGGAAGTTCAGGAGGTGGTGAAGAAGATTCAGGTTCGGTATGAAAAGACGAAGGACCTGCAAGCGACCTTCACTCAAAAGACGAAGATCGAAGGATTCTCCACCCCCGTGATTTCAACCGGCCGCTTCTACATCAAGAAGCCCGGACGCTTGCGCTGGGACTATATTGAGCCGGCGACGGAAGAGATCTACGTCAACAAAGACGACGTCAAAATGTACGTTCCGGAGCATAAGCAGGTGCTGGTCGGTAAGCTCACCTATATGGCCGCTTCCCAGGCGCCGCTGCAATTGCTGCAGGGAGTGGCGAAGCTGGATGAAGAATTTGATATCGAGCCGACGGCGAACAAAGAGCGGGGAGCGGGAGGCATTCCTCTGGTGTCGTTGACACCGAAGCAGGGGCGTGCCGAACCGGAGCGCGCGGTTCAGAGGATTGTGATCGAAGTGCAGCCCAAGACCTATTTCCTCAAGACCATTGCCTTGCATGAGGTGAGCGGCAATATCGCCACCTTCGAGTTTTCCGAACTGAAGCCGAACAGCGGATTGAAGGACGATCTATTTGATTTCAAGGCGCCGGCCGATGTAGAAGTCGTGAGGGCGCCGGTGCTGAGCAGACCCTGAAACCAGCAATGATGAATGATGAATTTTGAATGAGGAATTTTGATGTGATGAGGGGAGCATGAGCCAGACCTGTACGAGCAGCGTCACAGAAGCAGTGGAGCGGGCGATCGCGGGGTTAGACCTCGATCGGTTGGAGCGGGACTATTGGGACCAGAACGAATTCCTCTACGTTCCAGAGTTCCTTCCGCGAGAGGTCGTGGAGGTGCTGCTGGTCCCGCAGGCGCAGGCGCTGAAGTCTGGCTTGAACCGCAATTACATCCCCGGCCATAAGAAGGGCGGCAGCGTGAGTTATTATGCGGTCAAGGAACAGGCGCCGCCGTTCATCGATCTGTATCAGTCAGAGGCATTCCGAACGATGCTCAACCGGTTGACCAAGGTTAATCTGCTGCTCTGCCCGGACAACGACCCCCATTCCTGTGCCCTGTATTACTACACGGAAGCCGGCGACCATATCGGATATCACTACGATACGTCCTACTACAAAGGCGCTCGATACACCATTCTGATGGGATTACTCGATCGGTCGAAGCAGTGCCGCTTAGTCTGCGATCTATTCAAGGATGTGCCGGGTAAAGAGCCTGTTCATCGTGAACTGGCCACGGCACCGGGCGATCTGGTGATCTTCAATGGCGATAAGCTCTGGCATGCTGTCACTCCGCTCGGAGACCAAGAGGAGCGGATCGTCCTGACGATGGAGTACGTCACGAATCCTGACATGGGCCCATTCAAGCGGCTGTATTCCAATCTCAAAGATTCGTTCGGCTATTTCGGATTACGCTCGGTCTTCAAGCGGTCTTCTACCCCTCGCGCGTCGTAAAAATTCTCACCCTACCTGCCAGCCAGAATTGACAGCGCCACTCGGTTGCCTCGATCTCACCGGCTCAGGCGACGAACTGGCCCTTGAAGAGCCTGTGGTTATCGACCGCGCACTTCAGGACTCGGAGGAGATCCTGCTTGGTGACCGGCTTCACCAGATAGTCCCGCACGCCCATCTTCATCAGCGTGACCGCAAGGTCACAATCCGGATAACCCGTCAGCACAATGACGGGGATCGACGGATAATGTGTTCGGAAAAAATAGATCGCATCGATCCCATTGATGCGCGGCATGCGGATGTCGCACAGGATCGCATCGACCATCAGTGGGTTATCTCCATCACCCAGGGCTGTGATGGCTTCTTGCCCATCGACGGCCTCGCCGACTTCATATCCAGCCTGCAATAGGGCGATTCGAATTGCCTTCCGGATGGACAGTTCATCGTCTACGACGAGGATGCGTCCTTCACGCGGACTGTTAGGAGTGTGAATATTGTCGGTCATTGCACGCCTCCTTGCTACTGGGACACTGCCGGGAACCGCAACCGGAATGTGGTGCCCTCGCGCTCGGTGCTGTCCACCGTGATGGTGCCGTTATGTTTCGTGACGATCTTATGGACGATGCTGAGCCCGAGTCCGGTCCCCTTCCCGGCTTCTTTCGTGGTGAAAAAAGGATCGAAAATTTTCGGCAAGATTGAAGGTGGAATGCCCGGACCGTTGTCGGCAATGGTTACGTCGATCCACCCTCCTTCCTGCGCGGTCGCCAACCTCAAGCGACCGGTTCCGTTCATCGCCTGGGCGGCGTTACTGATCAGATTGATGAACACCTGATCGATCTCGCCTTTGCGCGCACGGAGAAACGCGAGGGCTTCGAAGTGAGTGACGACTTCCACATAGCCGAAGTAAGGTCCCCGTCGCACCATCTTGACCGCTTCCATCAGACGCTCCGCCACATCGATCTCCGTCTCCCCGTCACGGCCGGCTGAGCGGGCATAACTGGCGAACTCCCGCACGACCGTGGAGACATGGCGGGCATAGTTCACAATATCGGCGGCAAATTCCTTGACCTTGCCGGGGTCCTCTTCTTCTTGGATCAACTCGGCCATGCTGAGAATGGCCTGGGCCGGGTTGTTGATCTCGTGAGCCATGCCGGACACCATCGTGCCGAGGCTGGAGAGTTTTTCGGCCTGGATGAGTTGATCCTGGAGCTGTTTCTCCTCGGTAATATCCCAGAGTACGATACCCATCTGATACTGGGATCGTTCAGGAGCGGCCACGGGGAAGAATCGATAGCGATAGACCCGCTTGGCGACCTCACATTCGCGTTCCGGCAGTCCCCGCGCCGATTCTGTCGACAGGGCGGTCCATTCCTGCGCCAGGCGTTGGGTTGCGGGCTCGGATAGGGCAAGGTATTCGGAGAGGGAATGGCCGATCAGAGATTCCCCGGCTTGGGCGAAGTAGTGATGGGCCAGGTTGTTTGCATACTGGATGTGCAAGTCGCGTCCGCAGAGGAAAATGGCGCCGGGCAAACTGGCCAGCAGGCTCTGTGTCATTTCGTGTGTGGCGCGCAAGGCCTGTCCCGCCTGGGCACGGTCGATGAATTGTCCGATCTTCATGCCCGTGTCGGCCATGATTTGGATGAGGTTGCGATCGGCAGGGCGGCCGGCGTCGGAAAACAGTTCCAACACTCCGTGGATCACGCCGCCGGTCCGGATGGGAATGGCGCAGGCTCCGTGCAACCCCAGTCGAGATGCGGTCGGTGCGCGGGTGAAGCGGGGGTCCGCCAAGACGTCCGGAACCCAGAGGGGGAGTTTGGTGGTCCAGGCGACTCCAGGAAAATCGATGCCGGGCGGGAATTCGCTCGTGCGACATAACGTGATGAAATCGTCCCAGCTGTGAGATGGTCGGACCCACGCTCCCTGGGAAACCAGGGTCTCACCCGTAGGCGAGTTGTGCCAAAAGAGCGCCAGATCCCAGGCCCCCATCTCGCTGACCACGCGAAGGAGTTGCGGAATAGCCTCATTGATTGTGCCGGCCTGAGCGAGGATATGACTGATGGAGAGCTGCGCCTGCTGCAAGCCTTCCAGCCGTTTGTGTTCCGTGATGTCCTGAAAGACTATCACGACGCCGACCAGTCGATCTTGTTCTCGAAGGGGACTCGTGGTGTAGTGCACCGGAAATGGAGCGCCGTCTTTCTTGCGAAAGGTATCATTCTGGATCCGGTGAATGGCCCCGTCGCGGAGCGCCGAGTGGAGAGAAAAGGGGTCGGATGGGTGCGAAGAGCCAGCTGGTTCAGAGCGGTAGAGCAGGGGTGCCATGGCCTTGCCGATCAACTCCGCGGAACTCCAGCCGAGCATGCGCGCCCCGGTCGCATTGACGAAGGTGGCGCATCCTTGAAGGTCGAGCCCAAAAATGCCTTCTCCGGCGCTGTCGAGAATCAGGGCATTCTGATGGCTCAGCCTGACGACGGATTCTTCGGCTCCCTTGCGCCGGGTAATGTCTCGAATGATCCCGCTGAAGAAAATCCCTTCCTTCGCATGCCAGGATGCCAGGGACAGTTCGATCGGGAATTCTTGGCCGGTGTTTGTGAGGCCCACCAATTCAATCGTTGTGCCGATGAGCTTCGGCGTCCCACCTTGCGCGAGGCGCATAATGCCGGCGCTGTGGGCCGATCGGAACCGCTCCGGCATCAACATGGTCAGAGGGTGTCCCAGAGCCTCCCGCTTACTGTGCCCGAACATCCGTTCCGCCGCGCCGTTCCACCAAATGATATGACCGCTTTGATCGGCGAGCACGATGGCATCGGCTGCCGATTCCACTAACGCTCGAAACCGTTCTTCACTGGCACGCAGGGCCTGCTCCACGTGTTCGGCCCGGACGGTCAGTCCCTTCACCGATACGGCGCGGCGGAGAATAGCTTTCAACTCTTGGGAGTTATAAGGTTTTGTGAGGTAGGCGAACGCGCCTTTGGTCAGAGAACCGATCGTGTTTTCAGGCGTGGCATTCCCAGTCAGAATGATAATAGGAAGGGAGGGGTCCAGCTCCATCATCACCTTGAGGACGGAAAGTCCATTCAGATCCGGCAATTGGATGTCGAGTAGCGCGGCACCGTATTGTTCCCGCTTGGCATGCTGCAACGCCTCGTTGCCGGTGGCGGCGCTCTGGACCGCATACCCCTCGTGCGACAACATGTCGCTGAGCGATTCCCGGATATCGGGATCGTCATCGACAATCAGAATGGGGGTCTGCATAGCGCTGTCCGTGCCGTTTCTTTGAGGTGAAGGGTTGCCTTGACTGAGGGCAATACGCATGCCGCGTCCTCGAACGTGAAGCGCATGGGAGCGGATCGAGCAACCTATTGATTCTGCAGACGGTCCTGATCGTCTTGGTTTGCTTCACGTGTCGGAGGAAGGAAGCGGGTCTGTTCAAATGAATGCGTGCATTATCGGATCAGATACAGTGTGGGCGGGTGATATTGCATGAGCGGTGGAAAGTGAGCTTACTGTTTCGGTGGCGGCGCAGGTTCGATCGGCAAGGTGAAAAAAAACTGCGTGCCGACACCCAACCGGCTCTCGACCCACATCTGCCCCCCATGGAGACTCACGAGACTTTTCGTGATGAAGAGGCCGAGTTGGGCCCCTTGAGAGGTCGGCAGGGCCGATTCCACTTTGGAAAATTCGTTGAACACTTTGGGTAACTCGTGGGGCGCAATCCCGCAGCCAGTGTCGGAGACCGCAATCTGGACAACCCCGCCGTCCCGCACATCACACTTGACCGAGACGCGTCCGGATTTGGGAGTAAACTTAATGGCGTTGCCGACAAGATTCCAGAGGATCTGTTCGAGTTTGTCGCGATCGGCGCGAACCATGAGTGCCTGATCACAGGGGGTCACCTCCAGCACCATGGACTTCTCCGCCGCGAGCGTCTGGAAACTTTCCACCACGTCCGTCACGAACTCGCTGATGGGGAGCGGTTCGGGTTTGATGTCGATCCGTCCGACATCCAGCCGGGACCAGTCCAGCAGTTGGTTGATGATCCGAGTCAGACGATCCACGTTGTGTTTGATGCGCTGCAGATAGTGCTCTTGCCGTTCGGAGAGTTGCCCCGTCAGCCCATCCAGCATGTTCTCGACGAATCCTTTGATGGAGGTCATCGGCGTGCGTAGTTCATGAGAGGCGACGGACACGAATTTCGAGCGCCGTCGATCATGCTCCTGGAGACGTTCGTTCGCCGTCTGCAGCTCATGGGTCCGGTCCTGCACACGTCGTTCGAGGTCTTCCGTCAAGATGGCCAGTTCGGTATAGGCGCGCGCGTTGTCGACGGCCACCGCCACGTGGCTGGCAATGGTCACCAGGAGATCCAGGTCCTCCTGGGTGCAGGGTAGGGTCCCGCGATCGGCGCCTAGGTAGCCGAGAATCCGTTGCTGACTGCTGCGGAGCGGCACTCCGACGAATGAGAAAATTCCCAAGTGACGAAGCAGCGGCAGCACCGCGGGTGAGATGCGATCGGCGACCGTATCCAGGTTCGACACCACCAGTGGTTTGCCGTGGATCAAGAGTTCCGCGGCAATGCCGCCGTCATCGCGCACAGGGATGACCAATTGTCGGACGGTCACTTCGTCTTCAGGGAGCATTCCGAAGACCTGTCCCACGGTCGCAATGCCGCGCTCACTGTCCCACAGGAACAGGACCATTCGAGCGAATCCCAGATTCCCGCTCAGTAACTGCAACACGGTCGAGAGGAGCCGATCAAGGTCCAGCGTGGAGGTAATCGCGGCGCTGGATTGATTCAATGTCGTCAATTGCGTGACATGCCTCTGGATCGTTTCAAGATTTGAGGAGATCGCCTGGTCGCGCTCCTGGAGTGATTTGGTCATGAGATTGAAGAGCGCGGTCAATTGGCCCACCTCGTCCTGCGTCGTCGGCACGACAACGGTGGAGAGATCGCCTTCGCCGACTTTGCGCGCGCCTGCGGCGAGATTGCGCAAGGGGGTAATGATTCGGCGAGCCAGGAGACTCGTGAAGAGAATGCCGGTCGTGATGATGCCCAGCGTGAGGAGGAGGAAATTGCGCAGGACCTTCGCCAGTTCGCGTTGCATCGGCACCTCGGTCAGACCGATTTGTACGACGCCGAAGGCTTGGTGGGTCGGTTGAGACGCTCGCGTTTTCCGAGTCTCCTCGTCCTGGAGCGCCAGTGCTTCAAGACGGGATTCCGAGCGCTTCAAGACAGGGATGGCGAAATCGTAGAAGCTCTCTTCTCGAACACCGGATGTCGAGAAGGGAAGTGTCGAGTCCTGTTCCTGCAGGGGAATGGTGTCCGAGCCGCTGAGCCGAAGGCGTGTGACGGTTGGTTCCGAGCCGGGCGCCTTGATCAGCAATTCCGCAATGTCGGGACGCGGGTAGAAGGGCTGTTCGGCCGATCGCAGGCTGCCGAGGGGGCTGCCGAGTTTGCCTTTGCTCTTCGCGGCGAGGACCTGGCCGTCGGCGCCAGTGATCATGGCGTAGACCACCTCATCGACTTCCATCACACCATCGATGAACTGCTCCAGAATGACGCGCTCCTCGATGATGATCCCATAGCGCACGTTGTGAGCGAGGTTCTTGACCAGGATGGTTCCCAGGTCCCTTACACGCTCGGTCATCGCGAGGCGCTTGCTGTGAATGAAGTACCAACTCATTCCCGAGCAGGTCAGGATGATGATCAAACTGAAAAACACCACGAATTTCATCCGGAGACTGATAAACCGTCCCAGACCGGATCGAGAGAATGGCGATATTTTCTTATGGGAAGTAGGGTCTCTCACGATGGGTCCTTTCATCAATAGACCTCGTCGGCCTTGCTCTCGAGGTCCTTGGGGATCTCGAGAGCAAGGAACTTTGCGGTCTTGAGATTCAGGCTCATTTCAATGCGGTCCGGGTGCAAGGGTCTCATGGGCAGCGAGACCTGGCCGTCGATGATCTTGCGGGCGAGTTGACCGGCCTGTCGCCCGATATCGCCGTAGTTGACGGACAGGCACAGAAAGGCCCCGCTTCGCGCAAACTCACGGGAGAACCCGATGACCGGTACGCGTTCTTCCAACGCCGTATTCAAGATAAAGCGTAGGGACTCATCGGTCAGGACCGTGGAGTCGGGGACGAGCCACAACGCGCCCACCGAAGGCAGCAACGAGCGCAGCGCGCTGGGAACATCCCGCTCATTCGTGACTTGAGTCGGGATGAGTTCAATCCCGTTCGATTTGAGCAAGCGCTTGGACTCCTCAATGAGGGCGGCCGTCTTGGACGGATCGTAGAGGGTGCCGAGGCGTTTGAGATTGGGCAGCACAGCCCGAATCGTCGCCAGTTGCCGTTCAATAGGCACCTCCAGGAGAATGCCGGTCATGTTCGGGGTGTTGAGCCCATACTTGGCCGGATCCAATACCATGGAATAGACCACCGGGATATCGACGATCTCGAGTTGTGCCGCCTTCGCCGCTTTCAACCCGACGGCGAACACAAGGGCCGGGTCGGATGCCCGGATCTTGCGTGCCAATTTCCGGCCCTTCTCCAAATCTCCCTGCAAATCGTACTCAGAAAGCACGACCCCGCTCGGCAGAGTGGCTTTGAACCCGCTCAGCGCCTGGTTATAGGCGGCGATGTCAGATGATTTCAGAATGACGATGTCCGTCGCCGAGGCCAGGGCAGGGCAGAGCAGCAGCCAGAGGAGCATGGCCATGCTCCTCTGCAGCCATCGGCGCAGCCGCCCAGTAGAGGGTAGCATGAACGCCGGTTGTATCCGCACGAGTGTCACAATCTACGTCCTCGCTGAACCCGCCGACCTCATGTGAAGTGGCTGAATCAGGCCGGCCTAGATAGGTCCCTTCGTTTCGTGAACGATGCCCAGTACACGCGTGGCGATTCCCTCCGCATCTCGATGGATCCGACCGGTCCAGGCCAGCCAATGCAAGGTGCCATCGGGCCACACGACGCGATGCCTGATGTTGACGGAAGCCTGGTCGCGTAGACTCTGATCGATGCTCGCCATGACTGCGCCGCGATCTTCCAGATACATGGCATCGATGTAGGCGTCGTAGGTGCCAAGGAAAGAACCGGCAGCCAGGCCGAACAGCGCTTCGACGCCGGCGGAGCAATAGAGGTGGCCTGACCGCATGTCCCAATCCAAGATGCCGACCTCCGAGGCGGTGAGGGCCATGCGCAACCGCTCTTCGCTGACCCGGAGCTGCTCTTCTGCCCGTTTGCGTTCCGTGATGCATTGCAGAGAGCCCGCCATGCGGACGCCGTGGCCCTGCTCGTCCCGCTGCATCACTTCGGCGCGAGCGTGAACCCATTGGTACTCGCCCTGTTTGTTCAGTAGACGGTATTCGACGTCGTATTGGGAGACGCCCTGTTCGAGACAGGCGGTGAGACGCTGGAAGACTCCCTCGCGATCCTCAGGATGCAGCCGGGACGTCCAGCTCCCCAGGACATTGGGGAACTCCTGCTCGCTGTACCCCAGCATCTCGCGTACGCGCGGCGACCACCAGACCGGGGTGGACGGCGAGTGCCAGGCCTCTCCCTGGAGTACATGGCCGTCCCAAAACCCGTCGCTGGATCCGCGGATGACATGTTCCAGCCGTTCCTCGCTGGCACGCAGGGATTCCTGGACCTGTTTGTGGTCGGTGATATCACGGGAGATCGCCAGAAGGCGTCGGATGTGGCCCTGTGTATCGAGCATGGGGGTGACCTGCACATCCCACCATTTCGCTTGTCCGCTGGTGGTCGGACAGAACCCGACGAATTTGCCGATCTCGCCGGCCTTGGCCGCTTCCAGGGCGGCTAAGGCTGCGTCTCGATCATCCCCTTCCCAAAAATCCCTCCAGGGCTTGTTGACATAGGTGGCGAGATCACTGATTTGTAACAGCGTTTGACCGGCGTCGTTCATGTATTGCAGCCGGCCTTCCAGATCCAACACCTTGATGCAGTCGGCGCTGCTGCGCAGGATTTGATTGGTGACCTCCTCGCTGTCGCGTAGCGCGAGCTCGGTTTCCTTGATGGCAGTAATATCCTCGCACACAATCAGCACCACCGGGAGCTGCTGGTCATTGCGCACGGCCTGGGCGGTTTCCCGCACCCAGATCACACGGCCGTCCTTCCGGACTTTACGAAATTCCCACCGTTTGGGTTGTCCCATCTCAGCCAGACAGGCGGTAAGATTGCGGCGCACTGCGTCCCGATCGTCTTGGTAAAACACGTCCAACACCTGCGAACCGAGGAGTTCCTCCACCTGATAACCGAGTCGCTCGGCGCCGAAGCGGTTGACCGACAGCACCCTGCCTTCCACATCCACCATGAAATACATGGAGGGATTGTCGTCGAACAGCGCCCGATACCGTCGTTCGCTCTCGACCAACGCCGCTTCGACCCGCTTGTGATCCGTGATGTCTTCAGCGAAGCCCACGATGCGATAGACCGTTCCCGACGCGTCAGGGATCGGGAAGGCGCGATCCCAGATCCATCGCAACGACCCATCGGGGCGCAGGATCCGATATTCTTCGTCGTAGGCGCCCAGGCTCTGGCGATTCACGGCGGCGTCCTGTATCCGTTGCCGGTCGTCGGGATGGATGGCCTCCATCCACGATTGGGGCGAGGCGTACAGACTTTCGCAGGAACGCCCCCACACGGTTTCGTAGCCCGGACTGATATAGATCATCCGATGCTTCGTCGGATCGGTGATCCAGAACACTTCCTTGATGTGTTCAGCCAACTGACGAAACCGTTCCTGGCTCTCCTCGACGGCGCGTTCGGCTTCCTTGCGTTCGGTGATGTCGCGGAACACCAAGACGGCCCCGGCCACGACGCCCTTCTCCACAATCGGTGTGCTGACGTATTCCACGGGCAGGCTGGTGCCGTCTTTGCGCCAGAAGACGTCGGTGGCGACGCGATGGACCAAGCCGTCGCGCAGCGCCGCATAGATCGGACAGTCCTCGCGCGGGTAGGGGCTGCCGTCAGGCCGTGAGTGATGGAGGAGCGCATGCATCGGCTGTTCGAGTAGCTCGGAGGGTTCGTATTCGAGCAGCCGGGCAGCGGTCGGATTGACGAATGTCGTCAATCCGGCGGCATTCAACCCGTAGATGCCCTCGCCTGCTTGCGTGAGAATGACTTCGTGCAGATGGCGAAGGCGGTCGAGAATTTCCTCTGCCAGACGGCGTTGGGTAATGTCGCGAATGATGCCGCTGTAGAAGACCGCATCGTCGGTCTTCCACGTCGCGAGCGACAGCTCTATCGGGAACTCGCTGCCGTCCTTGCGCAATCCCTCCAGTTCCACCAGACGGCCGATGAGGCGGGATTGGCCGGTTTCTCTGACGCGTGCGAGGCCGCGCTCATGAGCAGCCCGGTGGCGTACCGGCATCAACATGGTCAGGGATCGCCCGTGGACTTCGTCGTCTGTATACCCGAACAGGCGGGATGCGGCTGGATTCCAGGAAAGGATATTACCTTTGTGATCCGCCAAAACAATGGAGTCGGTCGCCGCCTCGACCAGCGACCGGAACCGCGCTTCGCTCTCGCTCAGTGCATGTTCAGCTTGCTCCGCTTTGGCGGCCAGAGCCTGGACTCCGACCGCCCGTTGCAGGACGGCTCGTAATTCATCTCTATTGTAGGGTTTCGTGAGGTAGGCGAAGGCCCCTTGCGTCAGCGACCCGACCGTGCGATCGGCACTGGTATAGGCCGTGAGGATGATCACCGGCAACTGCGGTTGCAGCTCTTGCAGCGTGCGGAGCACCGAGGAACCATCTCCGTCCGGCAGGCCCAGATCCAACAACACAGCGTTATAGTGGTGCGTGCTCGTCTGTGAAAGGGCTTCGGCGCAGGTGCCGGCCACGCTCACGTCATAGCCGTCATGGTCGAGAAAGTCTTGCAAAGCCAGGACGATATCCGGATCGTCGTCCACAACGAGAATGGATTGAGTCAACGTTGTTGGTGCCATCGCATCCTCCCGAGTCCCTGTGGGCTCGTACACTAAAATCTGAGGGTCACCCAGCCCATCACCCGTCTGCCGATGGTGTCTCCGAGCGGATGTTCCTTGTGTTCGTCGTTCAGCGCATTGAAGACCGAGACTGCGACCTCGGCATCGCGCATGTAGCCGGCGGCCGCCTTCTCCTGCCAGAAGCGATATCCTGCGCGCAGGTTCAGAAGGTTGTAGCTGCCGACGCGGTCGGATGGGACAGTCACACCGGTGGTGGGGATATTGGCGAGGAGCGTGAATGTCTGCGCGACTGGATAGGTGGCCGCGCCGACATAGTAGTAGCTGATCTCTCCGCTGAGGCCGTTCTCCCATTCGGTTCTGAGGCCCGCGCTGACCTTGGATCTTGGTGCACCCCTCCGCACCGTGCCCGCGAAGTTTTGGCCGATTTCTTCATAGGCGTAGTTCGCGAACCCGCTCAACCACTTCGTGGCCAAGACTTCCACGCCGGCTTCGCCCCCGTAGACGTCTGCGGACCCTTGGTCATTGACGAATTCAGAGGCCCCGCTGGGCCCAATACGGCTGCCGATCAAATCGGAGATATGGTTGAAGAACAGATCGGCGCGGACTCTCAGGCGATGTTTCCAGTACCACCCTTGATACCCGGCCTCATAAGAAATGATTTGTTCGGGAGCGAGCCTGGTCGATCCTGTGACCGGGACGGTCGAGGAGAATACGGGTGGAAAGGGAGGTGGCAATCCCGTGGGAATCGACGTGGTCACGCGCTGGTCTTGATGTGATTCAAAGAGGGTCGGGGGGCGATAGGCGACCGACCCGGAAAGATGAAAGGTATGGCCTTCCAGCGGCTGATAGAGAATCGCCACACGTGGGCTCCAGGTGCCGTTGATCTGGGTATGCAGGTCGTAACGAATGCCGGAAACAATGGTCAGTGCCGACGTTGCATGCCATTCGTCCTGGATGAACAGCCCCAGCCGGTCTTCCCGGCTGAATTGGTCGATGGCGCTGCTCGACAGGGAGTTGTGACGATAGGTGAGGCCGTACAGCATCCGGTTCGTCGCCCAGAGATTCGCCGCATGTTGCACATCCACGTTATAGGTGTTTCCGGAGAAGGGATTGGTTGAACTGCCGTTGCGATCGGTAATGCGGAGCAGGTTGACCAGTTGGGGGCTAGGGCTAGTCGTCGGGTCGTCGGTATAACCCGACCACCAGGCCCGAACGAGGAACGCCCCCTGTTCATAGAGGACGTTGGCATAGCCGAGGGACGGACGAATGGAATTACTTGTGACTTCGCCGACCTGCCCATCATAGCGATTGGTTTCGACCAGTCCTCCGGATACCTGAAGTTTTGAAACCGATGACAAGGCATATTCGGTCTGCACATTGAATTTGTGAGAGCGAAAGGCGAGGGCGTCTCCATTTCGCCACTGCTGAGTCTGATCTCGGCCGACAGAGAGTCGATAGCCGAACTTGCCGACTGTGCCTGCATGGATAGCCGCACTGCTGATCGTCCCTTGCTCTCCGCCGCCGAATTGGAGCGTGGTGCCCTTCATTTCCTCCGGCGACTTGGTGATGATGTTGATCACCCCGTCGAAGGCGTTGAACCCATAGACCGCGGAGGCAGGGCCTTTCAACACCTCGATGCGCTTGATCTCCGGGAGCGTGACCGGGATCGATTTCCAAAACACGTTCCCCTGCACATCGACATAGATCGAGCGTCCGTCTACCATGACCAACATTTTGTTTGCGAAGGGTTGATTATTTCCCCGCGCACTCACGTTGAAGTCGGCGCCGGTCATTTGCATGACCTCTAGGCCGGGTACGCGGCGCAACACCGTCGGCAGATCCGGCGCTCCTGATTGTCGAATATCCTCATCGGTGATCACGTAGACATTCGACGGCGCTTGTGAGATCGGCTGCTCATAACGCGAGGCAATGCTCACGGTCTCTTCTTCCTTCAAAAGTTGAAGCTCGTCACTGACGGCGGAAGCGTGGGATTCATCAACGGACACCGTTGCTGCCTCTGCATCAGCGAAGCTGCTGAGGCTGACGGTCAGGAGCGCAGCCAGCATGGGATGCCCAGCCTTCTTTAATTCAGCATTCATCGTTCAACGTTCAGAATGTTAAGGTCACCAGCCCATCACCGACTGCCCAACGTGTCCACCAGCGGGTGCTTTTTGTGCGGATCATCAAGCGCGTGATACACAGCCACGGCGAATTCCGGCTTGTCGTGCCGGAAACGGTAGCCGACGCGAAGGTTGAGCAGCGTGTAACTATCCACCGTCGGATTGATCGGGGCTGGGAGAGAGGGAGCGAGCGTGGCAAAGTATTCGATCAGCCGATGGGTGACGGATTCGACGGAAATGCCGTTGCCTTGCCACCAGCCGCGGACGGAGACATTGCGAAACTGGTACTGGATGTCGGTATAGACTTGGTTGACCTGCCCGTCGATGTACAGCGACTGGCCGGTCACCATGACCAGGATCTTGTTGGCGAACAGTTGCTTGTCACCTCGCGCGCTGACGTTGAAGTCGGCGCCGATCACTTGCATGACATCCAGACCGGACACCCGGCGGAGGATCGTGGGGATGTCCGTTGCGCCGGAGGGTCGGAGGTGTTCGCCCGTAATGACGTAGACGTTGGAGGGGGTGCTTGGGAGATGGATTGTTCGTGGTGCCGAGCGGTTCCTGACTGGTCTTTTAACCATGGGGTATCGTTGAGCCCGTGGGAGAGTATGCGCCGGGATGGACTGCATGACAGACCTGCATCCGTGGGCGCATGACATAACGTGAATCCCTTACCGGCCCTGTCGGGTCTCGTCGGACGTACGGATGGAACAAGGACCATGGGGGCTCCACATGGTCTCTCGCAAAAGGCATGCTTATGGGGCCGGTGGGGAAAGCGAAGGAACGGCTCGTATTCTGAGGGGATTTAGGCGTTTCTCACGCTCTCGTCGCAGCAAGGGGAACAAAGACATAGGGCAGGCCCTAGGCCCGTATCTGACTGGATACAGACTGTATGCCTTCAGATACAGAAGTTTCATGGTTATTGGTGGTGCGAGGCCGGCCTGGTTTCAGGTCTTGGAGTCGCGGCGAGAATGGCCGGCCGTTCTGCGACTCAAGATGTTTGAGGAGATCCTGAAGCGCCGACGAAATGAGACCGGCCATGGTGGTGCCGGGGGTCCAGTACGCGGCATCGCGTATGCGCTCCAAGAGATCGGTGGGCAGGCTCACGGTCATTCGCTGGCGTTTGTGCGTTCTCAAGTACACAAAGCGGTTCATGGTGGGACTCCTTTAGGGAGAGCAGCGAACCCCCGAGACACCGGTTGTCGCTTGGCTGGATGAGCATGTCGCGCGCGTCCGCTGCTTGTTGACGTTGTCTGCGCGGTTACGATCCTCTGTGGGACGCATGCGCATCAGCCTGATGAGAAGCAGTTTCTTTGCGTACTGCAATAAGCAACAGGACGAGCATGCCGCTCAGGCCAATTAACAGGCCGTCCATGATGAGTTCCATATCAGGCTCCTTTCCGTGTCGAGTGGGGGCTCTCGACTCCTCAGGGCCATCGACGGGTTCCGTACACTCGATGAAACAGCAACAGTCGTGCCATCACCGTGGCGAGAAACGCGGTATCTCGTTTGTATGAAATTTCTGTGAATTTTCATTTGGACGGGAACGGCATTCTGAATGAGCAATCACGCGAGGTGGTATGTATACGGAGAAACTGTATCGAATCAGATGCAATGCGTATCTGATTCGATAACAGAGACAGGTTGGGATACAGTGATTGATCCTAGCTCGGCAAGTAGACCCCGGACTGCTTCAATAGGTGATCGAGCATTCGCTGCAACATATTCTTGTCACGATCGTGCTCGATTAGTTCAAGCAGGCAGGCAATGGCGTCATACCACAGGCCGGATTCGGAATAGCGATAAATCGCCTCTCTGTTACACGCAGTCCAGGTACAGGGCATGTCGAGGGCGCAGCCTTCATCAAATGAAATCCGTTCGATGATGCCGCCCGCGACTACATCCTGGGAAGGACTGTCTGGGTCCACAACCACTGTCACAAACCACCGATAGGCTTCCTGCTCCTTAAACTCCACTCCATAGTCACGAGGCCTGGTGCAGTGAATGCCGGCGCGAACAGGCGATGGAAGTGATTGTTCAAGAATAGGGCGAATCCCGCGGGAATCGACCACCGTAATGGTAACCGGTTGAGTGGTATGCATGGACAAGTACCAACAGAGTGACGGATCGCCTTTGATCGTAAAGGCGATATGATCCGGCACCAAGGCGATCAGCAAAGGGACTCCCGTCTCAGCCCCCCTGCTCTGTCCCCCAATACGTGCCCGGGGAGCAGAGTCTTTCCGGGGTTTATACTGGGGCATGCGCGATTCAGGAGGAGTGACGAGATCGGCTGCGTGACTGTCGGGAAGCGTGAACGGCAGCCAGGCAAGGCGCTGCCATGCAACCAGCCACATAACAGCGGCAACAACCAGCAGGGTGAGTTTGAGAGATAGCATCTTGTCTGGATCAGCGGTTGGATGGACTATGGCCTCTCGTTAGTGTCGGCTCGCGTGGGATTGCGCAAGATCCCACTCGGCCACTTCATGCAAGCCGACCTGCTTGAGCAAGGCCGCTCGTTGTTTGTGTAGACTCGTATCCGTAGGATCGGATTCAATGAGATCGCATAAACAGGCCATCGCATCATACCAAAAGCCCTTCTCGGCACTCGTCATCACCGCTTCACGGGTACAGGTGGTCATGGCACCTAGCAGTAAGCACTCGCTAAAGTCACAGCGCTCGATCATTCCGCCGGTCACGATATCACGTGAGGGAGAGTCCGCGTCTTTGATCACGGAGATATACCACCGGTATTGGACGTTCGCTTGAAGCGCGAAGCCGAGGTCATCGATCTTGACGGCATGGACACCGGCCTGGTTCGGGGGCGTGATGGACTGTTCAACCAACGCACGGATCGATCGCTCATCGATCAGGGTGAATCTGATCGGTAATGACGTGTGTTTGGAAAGGAACCAATTCAGCGCTGGATGTTGCTTGACGGTGATGCCGACGTGGTCGGGAACGAGTGCGGCGACAGCGGGGTCTTCTCCCTCGCTGCCCCGCAAGGTTCCGCCGATGCGGGCTCTGGGGGTGACCTGACGAGGCGCGTTGTACATCGGTATTTCCGACTGTACTTCAGTCACCGCCTCGCTGGTGCTCACGAGCAGAGCGACGAGAAGCACCGTTGCGCCTATCCTCCGGGCCATGCAGCGATGTGTCCATGTCGCCATGATGCCACCCTCTCTCTTCAGGGGCGTTAGCAGGCTCCTGAACAACTCTGTTGGTACACTAGAAATTCAATAGCCCACCCCTGTAACACAATAGAGAAAATCCCCGCAGGATGCTCAAAAAGTCCGTCCAGCAAGGCCGCAGCGAGGTCCGCGACGCGAAGAATAATGAGCGTCACGCTTGCGGACGCCGGCGAGACGGTGAGCCGGCTGTGTCTTAGGGCCGAAGGCGTCACGTTCTTACCCGCCCCCCCACGCCTGCCGGGACAGGCGCTTTGCCCATGGAGGGTACGTTGATGGTCCGAGCGATGCGAGAACGACGCTGGCGGACTTTTTCAACATCCTGCTACAGCCAATTATTCAATAACAAGAAGGCCGACCAGTAAGCCGGATGTTCATAGAGCCGGTCCGATAGTAGCTTCAGCTGTGCAAGCTGCAAAGCACGTGCCTTTGATATCGACGTGTCATGCAGTTGACGATAAAATTCTGATACCAGTTCTGACGACGCTTCATCGTTAATGAACCAGAGCGTGGCGAGGGCACTCCTGGCTCCCGCCTTCACCGCAATGCCGGCGAGCCCAAGAGCGGCACGGTCGTCGCCGATGCCGGTCTGACAGGCGCTCAGAGTCAGGAGCTCCAACGGATCCTGGCGAAAACGAAACAGTCCCACCAGCCGCTCCAACTGTGTCATGGTCAGCCTATCGTCGAACGTCAGTAGAAATGATTGATTCACGTCCGTGGCAAACTGGCCATGGGTGGCGATGTGGAGGATGCTGTAGCGGCCATCTTTTAATTCTTCTTCCAGGCGTGGGGTGACAAAGCTTTTATCGAGAAGTTGCACTCCCTTAAACAACGAGTGAATGTAATCCATCTCCTCGGCGACATGCGGCAGAGGAGGAAAGCCCTGCACCGCTTTGGTTAAACCACTGGATAGAAGTTGGACCCTGGCTCGATTGATGGGTTGAGGGTCGGTCAGATCAAGGCCGGGGGTCATCGCTATGGCGTACTGTGCGATTAAGAACTGGCTGCCGTCATGGAGTGCCGACATGGGGATGGTGCGGAGCGGTCCGTCTGGGACGAAGACCAGCGTGTCCACTTTGAGTCTGCGAAGGTCATCTCCAAGGGGCCGAAGTAACCAATCATATAACTGCTGAGCATGGGGCAAGTACTCGCGGGTTGTCCGCTTCTCGAGCATGCGCCGGAAGCTGCGTATCTCGGCAGTTAGTGCCGATGCCGTCACCGGAACGGAGCGCCGTTTGAGGCCGTCGGGGAAGCTCACGAGCAGTTCGGTGCGATCGCTGAAGATGATCGGGTAAATAATGGCAGTCGAAGGGGAGACTGAATCCAGTTTGGTGAGGCGAGCCTGCATCTGGTCCACGCAGTCATCCCGGAAATAGTCCCGGAGCTCGGCAGCCTTATAGGCCTCAATCGCGTCGCGCGCGGCCTTCAAATAGGGTTCAGCCTGTGTGTCATTCCCCATCAAGGCCGCCCGTTGCAGCAGCAGATCGGCCAATTCAAAATACAACGAACGAATCGATTGGTGGTCCGGCTCCAGAGAGGTTTGCGAGGCGAAGGTGACTTCAGGCCGAATCGGTTGCAAGGTGGCGGCAGCTTCCTGATAGGCGGACAATGCGTCATCGAGCTTGCCCAGGCGCGTGAGAAGACGACCACTTTGCCACTGCCAGCGGTACAGCGATTCAGGTGCTTGGGCGGACTGTGCAGCAAAGACGGCTCTTCGGGTTAACTGGAGGGCTTCATCGAACCGGCGTTCACCCTCATAGAGATGTCCGAGGTGTCCGTACGCATAGGAGGCGAGGCGTGTATCGCCGGGCCCCTCCGCCATCGTGGCCGCCTCTTGCAGCAGCGCCGCAGCCTGTGTCAATGAGCGCTCGTGATAGTCCGGCTGAACCGGTGCAAGGTCACGATACCCTAAGGCCAGGTTGACGAGCCCCTCGGCCTTGTCGTGCGAGGCCGGAGCTGCTGAAAGAATCTTGCCGGCCTCATTCAAGGCCGCCGTCGCCTCCTCAAATCGTTTCAACTGAATTGCCACCCGCGCAGCGTTGACACGGGCGCGAACGGCAAGCACGCGCAGATCTTCTTCCGTTGCTCGCGTCGCGCTGTCTTGAAATGCGGCCAGCGCTTCCGGGAGGAGGCCCTGCAATGCCCGGACAATACCGAGATCATTCTGGAGCGCAGCCGAGAGTGCCCTGAGATGCTGTGTCTGCGCGACCTCGGCCGCTTGTGACAAATAGTCCGAGGCGGTGTCGTATTGATGGCTCGTTACATAGGTTTTGCCCAACTCGGAGAGGGTCAGCGTGAGCCATTTGGGATCGCCGATCTTGCGCGCGAGTTGCAGGGCCAGCTCCTGTTGCAGGAAGGCCTGGTTCAGGTGACCCAGTGTGCGGGCGGCATAGGCGGCATGGGAGAGCGCCTGAATGTGGCCTTTCGGTTGGCCGGCTTGGTCGTAGAGGCGCGCGGCTTCTTTCCATGCGACGAGTGCCTCCTCCAGAGCCCCTTGATGAGCAGCCGAGAGACCGCGTTGCATGAGCTCATCGGCCGAAGGCCCGGCATCCGCAGCGAATGCAACCGCACAGGAGAGCAGAAAAACGAGACAGAGGCTGAATGCCTGTGGAATTGGGGCGGGAGCCCTTGATGCCATCGCAAACCCCCTCTGCCGGTATCGTATCATCTAGAGGACCTGCACGACGAGTTGAAGATGGATGCCGTAATCCTGCAAGTTGTCCTCGCCGCCCCGAACATGATTGAGTTGCTGGCCCCAGTATACTTCAAAGCGTGCACGTTCTTGGGGTAAGATACTCCACCGCAACCCGACGCCGACGCTCGCCAGTGTCTGTGGGTCGGGTGTCTCGCCTTTGGCATTCCACGCATGTCCGAAATCGACGAATTGAGCAAACTGCAATCGGTCTTCGCCTGAAGGGAATTGCAACAATGGAAATCGCGATTCGAAGGAAGCCAGCACGGCATCGTCTCGCACGAGCGTGTTCTCCCGATAGCCGCGCACACTGAAGCGTCCGCCGACGGGCATTTGCTCGAGGGGAAAGAGCCGGTCGTTGGCCACCTGCGCGGCCACGCGTCCCAACAACTGGACGCCCCACCAATTCTCCAGCCGTTTCACCGCCTGCGCCTGGCCTAACCAGGAGAAAAATTGGCCGTCAGGCAGAGGCCCGCTATTGATCGTGGCCCCAAGGACATCCAGCCCGACGCTGAACCGGGATAGGGCGGCAAACACAAATGAGGGAGAGCGATGGGTGTATTCCTGGAGGAACCGCAGGGCACTGACCGTGGCCACCCCGGTGTTGGATGAGCCCGGAATAAACAGAGACGGAAGGCCGGGCGCGTCGAAGGCGGAGGTCGTCTTCAGATAGAGATGCTCACCGACGAGGGAGACCGCCAACTCGTCGGTTACAGTGCGGTAGACAGGTTGACGGAGGGCAAGACCGATGATCTGGGTATCGACATTCAGATCGAGGGTCCGAAACGGATCCTCCACCACCAGAAAGGAGTTCT
>JAHFEW010000074.1 GCA_023248215.1 Nitrospira sp. | reverse complement strand
TTTATCGCCTCCGATGAACTACTCTCTGGACACTCGACCTATGGTGTGGTCGCGGAGGACTCTGTCAACAGACCACCTTCCAAGTTGACTCAGGCACTCACCGAGCAAGTGGTGGCGGAGCTGTCGGCGCATCACGTGTTCCGCAAGGTGAGCACCTATGACGTGGAACCTGATCTCATTCTCACGGGACGTGTCGAGCGATTCTTCGAGCATGATCGCCGCAAACTCTGGACCCTCGTTCCGTACTATTCGGACAAGCTCGCGAGCCTCTTCCGCGTGAATACCTACCGCACGAACGGAGAGATACGTCTCACGATGATGTTGCTGAAGCCGACCGGAGAACTCGTCGGTTCCTATACGGGTCGCTCGACGTTTAATGAAGACTACACCCCGAATAGTGAAGTGCGTCCCGGCGACCGTCTCAACCGCGCCTTGGGGCAGGCGCTCGCTCAAATACGTGACGAAATGTTCGCCGATCCCGCACTTCCCAAGACCCGTCCCACTGAGGCGCTCTAAGCGCCTGCGCTTCCTTCCCCACCCCTTCGAGTGGAACAGGTCTCTTCAACCCTATCTCGTCATGCATGGACCGTATCGAGATAGATACGCCTAGTCGGCACGGGCGCGATGGGTATCCGCGCGATTCAGCAGCATTCCACGCCATTCGCCAAGTTCTCTCGTGAGGCAAGGTCCTTGCTCATCCAAGAGCCATCGACCGCCACTACGGGCGTTCGACCATGACCCACGGAGGGAGGACGGCATGCCTATTACCGATCGTAGCAAGACGCTGCTCGCTACCTTGTTTCTGCTCAGCGTGATGACGACGACTAGTTACGCCCAACAATGGAATGGCCCCGGAAATCCGAATGGGACGATCTGGCGACCTGGGAATGTGGCACTCGGATTTGAAGCCACCACAGGAGGAAGCGAGAAGCCCCTCCTCGAGCTGAAGCGTCCGATGTCGGGGGGAACTGAATTGTTGTTCAGCGCACGGAGCACCTACAAGGAGGCCACCGGCGACCGTTTCGAGATCGATGACCTACACGCCTACGCCGGTGGGGCCAGGAGCAAGGCCAGCATCTTGCCCGCCGACTTGGACTTCGCCGTGCACCGCAAGGCCGCCATCGGCGTGGTCAACATCAAGGAGCGCATCCCAAGCGATTATATGCTGGTCGTGGGCGGCAAGATTTTGGCCGAGGAGGTCAGAATCAAACTGATCAAGGATTGGGCGGATCATATCTTCACCACTGACTACCAGCTCAAAAGGTTACCGGAGATCGAACACTTCATTCAGACCCACCATCATTTGCCGGACATCCCCAGTGCCGCCGAAGTCGAAGCGGATGGCGTCAGCCTCGGACAGATGCAGTCGAAACTGTTACTCAAGATTGAAGAGCTCACCCTCTATCTGATCGAACAGAACAAGACCATTGAGACACTGCAACGCACACTCGTGCGCATGGAGCGCAACAACGCCCAGTCGAAAACCACGGCTCATCGGTAACGGGGCGACGGCCAGAAGGAGGGACTGAAGATGAAGGCAACAACATCCTGCGCGGTCATCGTCATGCTGTTGGCCCTATCGGCACCCTCGGCACAGGGACAATCCGAATTGGTGCTCAAACAAACGATTGAACCCGGCGTGTCCAAGACATATGACCATGTCGATGGCATTATGTTGGCGGACGGGTTTTGGGCCAAGGCCGGATCGGATTTCACCGCGACGATTACCCATACGTCGGGCTTCTCCATCGATAAGACACCGCTCGATCCGAAGGATGGACGCTACACGTCCACCGATACCCGCGCCTTCTTGGTAGCTGGCTGCGTCCCGCAAAAACTCAAGATCAAGTTCGTAGGATCGCACTGGGTAGCCTGCAATGATCTGGATGAGGCACAGGACAAGGTGGTTGAAAGCAAGTTCATCTCCTGCCTCGACCTCCACGAGAACGGCGTGCTCCAGGGATTTTTCATCAAGGAAGTGAACAACCGCACATGGCAGTCATTCCGATTCTCCTGTCGAAATCTCGCGCCGGACGGCACGATGGGTTCACAGTCGCAGAAGGCCGATTTCCTGTTCAATTTCGAGAAGGAGGGCAAACTGTACGAGACAACCGTCCCGGGCGACCGTCTCTCGTTCGGGATTCTGGAAATGTACAACCAACTCCAACTCGTACCGCGGGAGAATCTGTTACAGATCGCGATCGAGCATGCGAGTGCGACGGCCATTCACGATGCCGGGCAGAAGGATCGCAAGGTTGACGACTTCAAGTTCAGCGACAAAGTGCCGAACGCGTTCGGGTTGGGCGGATTGATCGGCACCAGCCACTGGCAATGTCCTCCCGATATGGTCATGACCGGCGCGGCCATCGGTCATATTCCAGACAAGAAGGATAAGCACACGCGACCGGTCTACATTCTGGCGGAGTGCCGGAAACTCCTGCACAACCCGTGAGCAGACAGATCGTTCGTGAGACGTGCATTCTCTCCGTTCGTTATTCGAACAGCCGCCGAAATGCCGTCTTAATCTGATCCAAGCCATCCCGCAGATCCATCTCAAACGTATCGGCCCTGGCCCGCATCATCTGACGCTTCACTTTCAGGTCGTCCTTGTACAACTGCAGTTTGGCCAGCAACTCCTGTTTCTTCGCCTCCAGCATGGTCTGCGGCTGCGCGTTCTCACCCGCAAACCGGTGCGTCAGAGCCTCGAACTCCGCTTCGAGCGCGCTTGCCCGGCCCACAAGATTCTCCCACAGTTTCCCCGATTCGAACGCCGCCCCTGTTAACTTCTGCTCCGCAATGGATTCGAACTCGCTCAGAGCTGTGAGAATCCTCGCCCGCTGCTCCTCGAACCTGTCGCGGGCATCCGCCTTTCCCAGCGCCAATTGCACCTGAAGATGGTCGAGCTTGGTCTGCACCTCGGCCTTTACCTGCTGCGCGACATCCTTCGACTTCTGCACCTCGCCCCCTACCTGCTTCAATACGTCCCGTAGGTGCTGCTTGCGCTCTTCCAACCGTTGCAGTACCTGGTCTTTCGTCTGCGTCAGTTGCGCTTCCAGCGCCAACGCCTGGTGCTCCAAGGCATCCAATTTCTTGTCGACCGACGCTCTGAGCTCCTTGATTCGCGACATCGCTCCCTCCTCGGCAAAACCTGCTGCCCTTACTCGCCGCTCCCCATCTCACCCCCCGCACCCTACCGCCAACGCCCCCTCCACGCTCGCTCGCACCTTTTTTCCCTTCCCAGCGGTCGGAGGAGATCGTGGCCCCTATCCTGCGACTGACGGCACGGCTTCAGCCTACGCTTGCCTGACAGAGGCGGTCGCGCCGAGCGACGGCAAGCAGCCGTCTTACTCGTTTTCTTCCCTCCTCCAAGAGGCGGGCGGCTCCCCAGGTCACCGGACTGGACTGGTGAAGCCTGCATCAGAGCCGTTTGTCGCTCAGCCGTTGCCGACCCGAAGCGGCCGCGAAAGCGGGGGGACTGTTCGACGTTCCGTTCAGCGACCAGCAAGAACGGAACGAGTTCCGCAGCCCAGCGAAGGGAAGGCATGCGGCTGACCAAACGGGTCTGGCAGAAAGTGGAACCAGCCAGTCGGGTGACGCCCTTACTTCCCCACATCCCCCAATCCCCTCATCTCATCCAGCCATCCTAGCCGCTGCTTCTCCTTCATGCCTTCGATGTTGCCGATGAGACTCGCCCTGATCGGTCCGATGCCGGCAAAACCAAGAATGTTTCGCTCAAGACTCTTCAGGCTATGGGCGAGGAAGAACCATCGGTAGACAAAAGCGGGCATCCCCATTGTCACAACAATGCGGGCAGATTTTCCGGACAACAGTTTCTTCGGCACCTTCCCGCCTGACTGATACTGGAAAGCAAAGCCGGGGCGAAAGACCTGTTCGAGAAAGGCTTTTAGGAGCGCAGGCATCGACCCAAGCCAAAGGGGATACAGAATGAGGAGATGATCCGCCCACCTGATGGCGTCCTGAGCCTGCTTGATCGAATCCGGCGGCACGCCCTTTTCGAACTCCTCCTTCGTCCGCAGCAGCGGAAACTCGAGCTGGGCGACGTGGATACGTTTCACCTCATGCCCCCCATCCTCACAGCCCTTTGCATACTCATCCGCCAGCGCATGGCAGAAATGCCCTCCCTGAAAATCGGGATGCCCCTGGATGATGGTGATACGTTTACCCATAACAACGTGGGGCGGCGACGGCCCCTGAGATCAATTACCTCCCCGACCGGTCCAGACTGTTGTGAGGCACAGGGCGTACGATCTCATTGACTTGCGGAACGATTGAAACAGCGACCTTTGGCGTCGGAGGGGCGCATGCGGCTATGGGCAATCCTCCGGCCGCGACTATCAGCATGAGGATGGTGCGTGCGACTGTCATCGTCTCCTCCCGCTATGCGTCACTCAATCTTCACCGACACTGACTTCTTCTTCGCTTCCTCAGTCTTAGGACACCGGATTTCCAGCACACCGTCCTTGAAGTTGGCCCTGATGTCGTCCCCCTTGACCTCGCATGGGAGCTGAACGGTGCGCGCAAACGACCCATAGGACCGCTCGCGGCGGTAGTAGTCCTTCTCCTTCACTTCCTCTTCTTTTTTTTTCTCGCCCTTGATCGTCATCAGGTCTCCGGACACCGTCAATTCAATTTCTTCCTTGGCGAGGCCGGGTATGTCGGCCTTGACGACGATGGCGTCATTGTCCTCGTACAGATCGATCGTTGGCATGCGCAGGCCGATGCTGGGCAAGGCTAACCGCTCTTTTCCGAATAGACTCGGCATGCCGGCGAAGGGGCGCTGCCAGAATCCCTCTGTCATCCGGTCGAACCAGCGATCCATCTCATCCCAGCGGGTCATGATCTCATCGGGTTTCTTCACCGCAACGGCTTTCGTGTCCTGCTCTTTTCCTTTGGGCTTCTCTTTTGCCATGGCATCTCCTCCTGGGTGTGATTGCTCGATTCGCCGCCTCCTGCGGCCACGTGACACAATGGCAACAGACGTGCCAGGAGGGAAGTCTTTCTAACCATGCGGGAACACAACGGCCCTCAGGGCTCACACGATCGTGCAGCAGCCCCACTGCGGAAGATTTCCGCACTCCTATGGTTCCACATGACCCAAATATCTACAGCCGATGCCTGCCGCGAGAGAATCAAAAAGATCACCTCGGCGTCGCGCGCCAGAAACTACTCAGCACTCGACTCACGATCTCCATTCTTTCCAGAGGTTCCCTCACAACCAGCTTTCCCCTCACGGGCTGCTTCTGGGCGGGCCTAAGCTGAGGCGCACCGATTGGTAGTGGCACCGAGCTTGCTTTCTTCAGCATGAAGGGGCAACCTTCGGAGCATTGCGTCCTGATACTTCACGCCTTGAACGCGTGAGAAGGAGGGTCCATGAGAGCCACAGAATTTTTCGTGCACGCCTGTGACCCCAAGACATTGATCGTTCGTCAAATCATGGAAGACGCCGTCGTCAAGGTCAGCCCGACGTCGAGCGCGATGGTCGTAGCAGAACTGTTGAGCGAGCATAATTTCGGGAGCGTTCCTGTGGTAGAGGCAGACGGGACGTTGCGGGGGCTGGTGACGGAATTCGATCTCCTGAAGGCGGTCGAACAGGACAAGGACCTCCGGAAGGTACTGGTGTCGGAGATCATGACCCGAGAGGTCGTCACCACCACAGAGGAGATGCCTCTCATGAACTTGATCCACCTCTTACAAGAGCGGCACCTGATCCGCGTCCCGGTCGTGAAGGACCACAAGCTCGTTGGCATGGTTGCACGGCGCGATGTCGTGTTCGGGTACGTCAAGGCACGAGCCAACTATTGGCCGTAAGGACAGGCCCGACGGCACCCACGCAGAAAGCGTCGTGAGCATGGGGCCGGCAGCTCTGAGGGGGACTGTAAGTCTGTGGCCGGTTCTCCGCGTCACAGACCATCGGATGAGGGGCTATTGGACGGTCGAAGGTCTGTGGTCGGCGATGATTTCGCCGCATTCCAAGCAACGAACCTTGTCGGTTTCTTTTCCCTTTTCTGTGAGGACGCGATCGACGAGTCGCTTATGGCGACAGGTGAGAGAAGGGGCAGGAGGGTCTGGTGTCGGATCGAGCTGTGGAGTGTGCATCGCAACCTCCGGGTTCTCGGGAGTCCTCGACCTGTCATTGCTGACCTAAACTGCGGCGAATCATAACAGAATCGCTAAGGGGCTTCCATGAGGGAGGGACATAAAAGTTGTTTGCGCTTGATAACCACAAGAGAAAGTGTCCTGCGCGGTCGCGACCTCGATATATGGCCGATCACGTACATATGAAATGACACCCCAAAACCCACGCAGCGCATAGAGATCAAGCAGACAGGGGATTGAGAGGCTCGCGTTTGGAGAGGACCAGGGTGCACGCCATAGTAAGGATGGATCCGACGAAGGCGGCTGCCATGTCCTTCTGCGCATCCCATTCATCCCCTTGGGTCCCCAGGTACATGCTTCCCAATTCAGGGCTGACGATCATCGCGACGATCGCTTCGACCACTTCAAAAAATCCGCTCTGAGCCAAAATGCCACTGGCCGGCAAGTAATAGGACCACAGCCCCTTCACACCAGCCAAACGCACGAGCAGCTCGCGAAAGGGATAGACCAACAGCACCCCGTAGGCCAAATGTGCAATCCGATCGAAGGGATTGCGACTCAAGTCCAACGTCTGTTGGAGCCAGAACCCAACGGGGACTTCCGCATAGGTATAGTGGGCACCGATCGTGTGGAAGATCAGAAAGCCGCCCATGAGGCAGTAGGAGGTCAGGGAGAATGCGAACCGTCGATAGGTCAGAAATAGGACTGCCACGAACCCGAACGTGAGCAGATTTTCCAAGAGCCAATCGCGACGATCGACCGGATCAATCGCCAGCCAGGCCCAGAACAGCATATACGAAAGGAGCAACCCCCTCAGGACCCTGTGGTTGTCCCCTCTCTCCCTGCTCTGCTCTGTAGCCCCAACAACCATGTCGTGTGAACTATTCTGATAGCGCCGCCTCGGATTCCAGCATGGACTCTGCTCCCCGCAGCGCCCGCACAACCAAGAGCAGCGTCATGCAGAGCAAGGCGCCATAGAGGGCGGCAGCCATGTCTTTCTGAGCATCCCAGATATCCCCCTGTGAACCTAAATAGGTGATGCCCAGTTCTGGATGGACGGCGCTTGCCACCCACGATTCGATAATTTCCCAGAGTCCGCTCAGCCCAAGAACGGTCATGACCGGGAGATAGTACAGCACCCACCCCTGGACGCTCGTGCTCAGGCGAAAGAGCTCTTCCATGGGATAGGCCAACAAGAAGCCGAAACTGAAGTGCACGATCCGGTCGAAGTGATTGCGCCCGAGATGTAGCACCTGGTCCATCCACAAACCGACCGGCACTTCAGCGTATGTATAGTGAACGCCGATGGTGTGCAGCGTCAGGAAGGCGGTGATGAGACCATACGAGACGTGGGACAACGGAAGGACTCGATGCGTGACGATCAGCATGACCACAAAGACGGCCGGCAGAATGCTCGCGATCAGCCAGAACTGAGGATCCACGGGAGCTTGCGCCATCCAAACCGACACCACCACATACCACAACAGCAGACCGATCGAAACTATCTTGTTGCGACCCACCCTCATTTCTCCTTGTGAATGGTGTGACAGAACGGAGCCTTCTGGCTACAGGCGTGACAAGGCAGACAGTATTACTCTACTGGATGCCAGTCTCTGCTGCAACCGCCCCCCGACGGGTCGCCAAGTTGTGCGACTTGCTCTGTCACTCCACATCCCTGACAGCAATCTTTCTGGGTGTAAGCGCGCCCCCATGTTTCGCAATCGCCGCTCTTCTCAGCCCGCTGCATGGGCAAGGAGTCCAGCGAGATGAGGAGGAAGTCCCCAGGAGACCATCCTTTGATGCCGCAAAACGCTACGCTCAATGCCCTCACGACACCAGTGAGGCCCAAAGATCCGCGCCTCGGCGCAGGCATATCTGATGCACATCGACTCCGATCATTTGCTGTGACTCCATGTCCATTCCCCTGCTAGACATTCACCATCTCACGTTCGAAGCCGATCGACATTCGATTCTCGACCGGCTCGACCTCGCAGTGCAAGCTGGAGAGATCCATGCCCTCCTCGGAGCCAACGGTTCCGGCAAAACCACGCTCGCCTATGTCTTGATGGGCTGTGAGGGATACATGCCGAGTGCCGGGAACGTGTTATTCAATGGCACCCAACTCCTGCCCCTCAAGATGCATGAGCGAGCCCAATTGGGACTCACCCTCGCCTGGCAAGAGCCGGCCCGATTCGAAGGCGTCACCGTTCGTGAATATCTCAGCTTAGGCAAACCAGAGTGCGATTCAGAACCGGCACTGAAGCAAGTCGGTCTTGATCCAGACCGTTACTTGAAACGCCGGGTGGATAAGGCGCTCAGCGGCGGGGAACGCCACCGGATCGAGTTAGCATCAGTCTTATCGATGAAACCGAAGCTGGCCATTCTTGATGAGCCGGCGGCAGGCATCGACATGCTCTCGATCAATCACATTATCGGCATCATTCGTACGCTGAAAGAAGGCGGGGGATCGGTCTTGCTGATCACGCACCAGGAGGAAGTGGCACTCATCGCCGATCGGGCATCCCAACTCTGTGCCGGGCACATCATCTTCTCCGGCGGTCCGCGCGAAGCCGTCGATCACTTCCGAGGGCGGACCTGCGTGCGATGCGATGGGGAGGTCTGTGGCTATGTCCGACCTTGAGGAACTGATCCGCGTCCTGCCGATGGTGGGAGCCGAGCCATCGATCCTCAACGATACAGGCATTGCGCATGTCGTGGCGCACGGGCATCACATCCTCAGTCATCGAACAGTCCCAGGCCTCCACGTCGAAATGGAGGAAACACCGGACGCCATCATCGGGAAGATGGTCATTGACGCGGGTGTCACCATCGCTCAACCGATCCACATGTGTTTCGGCCTGGCCCACCCCACCGGGGTGCAACAGATCAAGATCGACGTACAGGTGAACGATGGGGCGCAGGCAGGGGTGCTCTCGCATTGTCTCTTCCCCTTCGCGAAAGCGGCCGAACATCGCATGCAGGCCGTGATGACGATCGGCCCCGGCGCGTCGCTGACCTATACCGAAAGCCACTACCATGGTCCCCATGGCGGTATGCAGGTGCTGCCTCATGCCACAATCAAGATCGGCCGTGGGGCCCGCTATTTTTCAGACTTCTCATTGCTGTCCGGTTCAGTGGGCACCCTCGACATCGATTATTTCGTCGAGGTGGAGGAGGAGGGCCTCGCCGAACTCAGCGCGAAAATCTTTGCGCACAAGACCGATAACATCAGCCTGAAGGAAGCGGTGACTCTTCGGGGGGAACGATCACGCAGTCTCATCAAAACGCGCGTGGTGCTGGCGGACGAGGCGCGCGCCGAGATCACCGGCATCACCGAAGCCCATGCGAAAGGGGCCCGAGGTCACGTGGATTGCATGGAAATCGTGCAAGGCCGGGCTCAGGCGAGCGCGATCCCGATCGTGAAGGTCTTTCACCCGGAAGCAAAAGTCACCCACGAAGCCGCCATCGGGAGCGTGGACAAAAAAGAATTGGAAACGCTGATGGCCCGAGGACTGAATCCTGAGCAGGCGGTGGAGCTGATCGTGAGCGGGATTCTGCGGTAGGAGAGCTCTCACCCGAACCGACGGGACTCTCTCACCAGGACCCTGGGACTACTCGGCCCTGGCTGCAAGCTGTTGCTCATCCACGACGGCCCCGCATTCCAAGCAACGAAAGCGGGGCGGTTCTTTTTCATCATCAGACCGTATGCGGTCGATGAGCCGCATGTGGCGACAGGGGGGCGTCGGGGTTGGATCGAGCTGAGGACTGCGCATAGAGACCTCCCAAAATCGCGGCGGACGATAAAGCGGGGCACACTCCACCCCTTCTTCCATTACCTGCCGGAGAAACATATGCAGCGGTCGGTGTCATTATCCGCGATGAGGACAGGTGGTTTCTTCCCTTGACGATCAACCCTCGACACTGAAGCTCCTTAGCCCGCATTATTCACGGGGGTTCGTGACGAAACCGCCGAGACGCCTCGCGAGACGGGCGCACGGAGCCGCGAGAGCCCGAGGCATACTTGATACAGTATGTCGAGGGAGCAAACGGCGAGCCCGCCCGCCTGGCTGCTTTCCACTCGCAGCCAGGCCTGTCGCAGCGGCGTATCGGCAGTTGCAGTAGAAGTCATCGTGAATAATGCGGGTTAGGATGACCGCGTCGAACGATGCCGATGTCCGGGTTCAGGCGTCAGCCTACAACAAATGGCGCCTGCTGGAAGTCGCCACTGGTATTACGTATTTACAACCATATTGCAGGCCATTGTCGCGACAGGCCGGCAATGTCGCTGCCGCTTGTAGATTAGGTTTCATGCTCGCAGATTAGATGGAAGACTGAAACAGCGATGCTACTTCTGAGGAATATGCCCACAACGCGAAGTACAAGCCTTAAGGCAATACGGAGCACCTGCCCATCAAGAGCTTCGCTTATTCACGGTCACGCTTTGGTATGGAGGCTGACTCGGACTCTTCACCCTCATGATCCCCGCGGGGCACCTCGGCGCTGGGATTCTTCCATCGCCGCAGTGATGACGTCTTTCTTGTGCGAGCGTTCGCCTGCCGCAACCGTTCGTTCCAAATCCTCCGATGAGCGGCGCGTCCTCGAAGTTTCTGCTCCCCGCTGCGATTCCTCCATAGCTTCGGTAATCGTCTGTTTCTTACGCTGGAGCTTTGCGGCCTCAATAGTTCGAACCAACGCGGCAGAAATCAGTGCTCCGCTCTCGGCTGTTCCTTTCCGTTGCGATTTCTCCATCGCAGCGGTAATTGTTTCTTTCTTCTGCTCGCGTTTCACAGCCGAAGCCTTGCGGGCTAGCGCGCTGGGCACATTTTCCTTCTTCTGACTTTTTCCGGTCTTTGACGTTCCTCTGCGTGATTTCATGACGTCTCTCCTTCCTGGTCGTGATGATGTTGCCCCTCGTACCTCTGAGGAGCTTCGGCATGCTCCTGCCAGCGTTCTTCAGTGAGCTCCCTTCAACAACACCGGCCGCCGCCGTGCACCCCAACGACCAGGCGCGGCTTCGAAGACGCCGGCACAGGGCGTCCCGCAGAAACGACAGGCGCCGTCCGCAGTGAGCTTCCACTCACTCAATTCATACCAATCCCGGCCGATGAGCTTTCGGCCACAGTGATGGCAAAAAGTACTGCCGCCTTCGGGATCGTGGACGTTGCCGGTATAGGCGTAGCGGATACCGTTCTTTATGGCGATCCGACGCGCCATGGTCAAGGCGGTGGGCGGCGTCGGTTGCCGATCCAGCATTCGATAGTCCGGATGGAAGGCGCTGAAATGGATCGGCACGTCGGGCCCCAACCGTTCAACCACCCATTGCGTGAGCGCTTCGAGTTCCTGTTCCGAGTCGTTCTCGCCCGGAATCAGCAGCGTCGTGATCTCGAACCACACGTTCGTGTGATGTTTGAGATAGATCAGCGTGTCCAGCACCGGCTGGAGGTGCGCGCCGGTAAGTTGATGATAGAACCGCTCGGTGAACCCCTTGAGATCGACGTTTGCCGCATCCATGTGTCGATAGAATTCCGCGCGGGGTTCGTCGCACACATACCCGGCCGTTACGGCGACGGACCTGATGCCCCGCTCCCGGCAGGCCTGGGCCACATCGATCGCATATTCATGGAAGATGACGGGATCGTTGTACGTATAGGCCACGCTACGGCAGCCCAGATCGGCGGCCGCCTGCGCAATTGTCTCCGGCGAGGCCTCGTCGGCCAAGCGGTCCATGTCGCGCGACTTGCTCATGTCCCAGTTCTGGCAAAACTTACAGGCCAGGTTGCATCCGGCCGTTCCAAACGACAAAACCGGCGTGCCGGGCAAGAAATGATTGAGCGGTTTCTTCTCGATCGGATCGACACAAAAGCCGCTCGATCTCCCATAGGTCGTCAAGACGATCTGGTCCTGCTGCCGCGCCCTGACAAAGCAGAGCCCTTGCTGCCCTTCTTGAAGCGTGCAATATCGCGGACAGAGGTCGCATTGAATGCGGCCGTCTTCCAGTTGATGCCAGTATTTTGTAGACACCGCGGGAATTCTCATGGTCACCAAGCTCTTTGACTATCAGCAGATTAACGAGCACATTATATCAACGATTTTGGCTGACCCGACCGAGGACGTTGCCATAACGGCCCCATTCCACTTGTCGGCCGATGGGTTTCATATCTACGAGCTTTCGGAATGAAGATAGAGGTCCTTGTCCGGTTATCGGGATTTCTCACGGTGTTAGGCCTGATGGCGTCTTGGGAGATGATCGCCCCGCGACGCTGCCTGACCACCTCCAAGGTAAGACGCTGGATCGCCAACCTCTCGGTTGTGGTCATTGACGCCGTCATCGTTCGGCTGCTGTTCTCTGCCGGCGCGGTCGGTGCGGCGATGCTGGCCGCGGACCAGGGCTGGGGCCTCCTCAACCAAGTGAGTTGGCCGCAGTCTGTCGAGGTGCTTCTGGCGGTTCTGGCGCTGGACATCGTGCTCTATTTGCAGCACGTCATGTTTCATGCCGTCCCGCTGTTCTGGCGCTTCCATATGATGCACCATGCGGACCTGGATTGCGATGTCACTACCGGGCTCCGGTTCCACCCCGTTGAAGTAACCCTGTCAATGCTCATCAAGCTCACTGCAATCGCAGTGCTGGGCCCATCGCCCCTGGCTGTCCTGATCTTCGAGGTGCTGCTCAATGCGACTTCCATGTTCAATCACGGCAACGTACGCATGCCGGCATCAGTCGATCGTGTCTTGCGGTGGTTTATTGTGACCCCCGACATGCATCGTGTGCACCATTCAATCCTGCCCAGGGAGACCAACACGAATTTCGGGTTCAATCTGCCTTGGTGGGATCGGTTGCTCGGGACTTATCGACCCCAGCCAGCCGTCGGTCACGAGGGGATGACGCTCGGTTTGGAACAGTTCAGGGATCCAGCACGTTTGACCATCACCGGCATCCTCCTGCTTCCCTTTGTGGGAGTACCTGGTAACTATCCGTTGAGCCGTGATCTCTAACCAGGGTGCATTCCGGAGGCCCGAATGTCCGTCGTGACGGTCTTTGAAGAACGGGCGCATGAATATGACGAGTGGTTCGATGAACACGCGCCGGTCTATCAGGCCGAGGTCGCAGCGATCCAGAGGTTTGTTTGTACCGTCGGCCTCGGCATAGAAATCGGCGTGGGAACCGGGCGCTTTGCGGTTCCGCTCGGCATCCGATTTGGAATCGATCCGAGCCGACGCATCTTGAACATCGCCAGACAGCGTGGCCTTCGAGTCTGCCAGGCCGTGGGGGAGCGCCTGCCTTTTCGTGATGAGCAGTCCGATCTTGTGCTGCTCATGACCGTCATTTGTTTCGTGGACGATGTGCCGACCCTGCTGGGAGAACTCGCTCGAGTGCTCAAGCCAGGCGGACACCTGGTCATCGGTTTCATCAACCGGAACAGCGAACTTGGTCGGGCATACGAGTCGCGCCGGGAGACGAGCACCTTTTACCGAGATGCGCGATTCTATTCGGTGGAAGAGGTGGCTGACTGGGTCAGAGCAGCCGGTTGGGACTCACTACGATTCTGCCAGACATTGTTCGGCCCTTCCGCAGACTGGTCAACGAGAGAGTTGGAAGTCCGCGACGGCTATGGCGAGGGCGCGTTTGTCGTGCTCGACGCGTCAAAAACGACAACAGCGGGAGGTCACCTATGAAGATCCTGTTCATTCTCAACGATGCCCCCTATGGTTCAGAGAAGGTCTACAACGCGCTCAGGCTCGCGATGAAATTGCAGCAGGAGCAGGCCGCCGCGGAGATCCGCGTCTTTCTGATGGCGGATGCCGTGAACGCAGCACTCCCCGCTCAAACCACGCCTCAGGGTTACTACAATGTCGAACGGATGCTGAAGGCGGTTATCACGAAGCAGGGTCACATCAAGGCTTGCGGCACCTGTGCTGAGGCGCGCGGACTGGACAAGGTGGCTCTGATCGAAGGCATCGCGGTCAGCACCATGAGCCAGCTGGCCCAATGGGTCGTGGACTCGGACAAAGTGTTGACGTTCTGATGGGGCGAGCAACCGATTCGACGAGATAGGAACGATCACCAGCGGGGAGTGGTCCGATGGGTGGTTGCAAGACCGACCCCATCTAGTCGTGAGCCTTTGTCTCCAGTCCAGCTTGAGTCAGAAAGTCCACCAGCCGCTGACAGGCACTCACGGGATCTGCGTATATGGAATTCTCCCAGCGCTTTCCATGGGCAACCCAGTGGCGATAGTGACCGAGACGCTCCACATCCTCATACGTGCGGCGCGCGATGAGTTTCTCGAACGGCTTGATGGCATCGTGAAGTCCCTCGGCTCCCTTGCGGAGCGGCTTGCTGCGGAGCGGTGACCGCTCATGTTTGAACAGGATGCGCTCAAAGGTCGAGACCAGCCCCACGATAGCCCAGTCATCCAGCTCCGCTTTAGCTTGTGACAGTAGACGCTTGCTTTCGTCCAGAGGCTGGTTCAGGAAGACGGTTCCGTGAAACGTGGAGCCTTTGCTGGATTTGCGAAGTAGTTCTGCGGTGACCGTATGGCAGTCAACCAGCGAGAGATAGGCATCCCGAACGGCGTCGAGTTCCGTCACGCGAGAGAGCGCTTGAGGAGATGGGTGAAGAGGTCCTCGGTGAGATCGGGAAACTCAGAGGGCTGTTTACCGACTCCGTGGACCCATTTATCTTGGTCTGCGATGTAGAGGAACATGAAAGTCCCGTTGGCGGATTCCATGTCGACCCGGCCGTCAGCCCCGATGATCGTGCTGCCGATCGGCTTCACCTTCACGGTTTTTCCAGCAGCGGCGAGTACGAGGTACGGGGCGGTGTAGGTTCCGAGGTTCTCCTCGGTGATTTTGATCTTGTCCGGGTGGATCTTGACCAGCTTCTCTCGCTGGGCTTCGGCGAGCCAGGATCGTATGTGACGGAGTAAGCCCTCCACTGCATCGAGCCACTCCTTCTGCCTCTGGGCTCGCCGGTGCGGCGAATCAGTCTCTTTTTGCCGTCGCAAGAATTCAGTGATCGCGGTCATCGGATTACCTCATCCCTCTCAGTCCACAAGCTGCGAATGATGCGTACCACTGTACCAGCTTCACGAATCGAAGCCAAGAAGCAGATCGAGGTGTTCGAGGAAGGCTCTGGTGAGCGCGTCAGTAGGCCCGGGTGGGGTCCCGGCAGGCGCAAAGAGGGCGTCGAACATGTCTGACACGAGCTTCTCCATAGAAGCGGCTCCGCGTTCCGTGTAGTGCGTGAGCCTGAATCCAGTGATCCCACCCCCAATGACAGCCCGCTCCAGGTAGATGTCCGCGTCAAGTCGCTCGTAGTACGCAGGCTGGTCTTCTTTGAATCGGAAGGTTGCTGTATCAGTGTCATCGGAATATCGGAACGCAAAACGGGCTCTCTTCAAGCGTTCCACCCTCGCCGGCAACTCTTTGATCAAGTCCGGCCGGATCTTTGCCGATACACGTTTGAAGCCTACAAGAGTAAAGTCGCAGAGACGCGGTGCGCCGGCACTGATCCGGATAATGAACCAATCTTCGATCGGCATCGAGAGCGCGGGCAGAGGCGGTCCGAAGGAGATGATGTAGAGCACGTCCCCATCTCGGTCACAATGGTACTCGACCTGGTCAAACTGTTGTTCAATTACAAAGGCCATAGTTTCTCCCCAAGGCTCCTCCACATGGCCGCCGCGAAGTACGCCGTGACAACAAACCCGCCCTCTTCACGGACATAGACCAGCAGGGTATGCGCTCGAACACGTTATCAGAAACGGATAGGCCGTGAAAGACTCATGTAGATGCGTGTGCTCTTGTCCCGCTTGCTCCGGTAGACTCCATGCGGCGTCTTCAGGACTGACCTTCAGGCCTCCGCTTCACTCGGCGTACGACGCCCTTCCAGAATCGAAGATAGCCCCTGTGACCTTCCGCACGGAGCGGTGAATCGTGGCGCTGGTTCCTGGTAAGACAAAATTTTTCAACGACCCTGCGTGGCCCCCGAACCCCGTCTGCCTGCTTTCGAGTCCACCAGGCCGTCGGCGACTATTTGCCGTTCCGTGATAGACTGCTGCGTCTTGCGCTGGCCGTCACAGTCAGCGGCCTCGAGTATGATGTTCCAGCCTTGCTCCTGGAAACCAGGCAAGTGGTGAGAGGCTATGGGCCAAAGAGAGAAGTCCCACTCTTTACCCCTCGCCTCGCGCCCCGTGCCTCTTGCCATCTTCAACTAACGAGGTGACTCATGAAGATTCTCTTTATTCTCAACGATGCCCCCTATGGTTCAGAGAAGGTCTACAACGCGCTCAGGCTCGCGATGAAATTGCAGCAGGAGCAGGCCGCCGCGGAGATCCGCGTCTTTCTGATGGCGGATGCCGTGAACGCAGCACTCCCCGCTCAAACCACGCCTCAGGGTTACTACAATGTCGAACGGATGCTGAAGGCGGTTATCACGAAGCAGGGTCACATCAAGGCTTGCGGCACCTGTGCTGAGGCGCGCGGACTGGACAAGGTGGCTCTGATCGAAGGCATCGCGGTCAGCACCATGAGCCAGCTGGCCCAATGGGTCGTGGACTCGGACAAAGTGTTGACGTTCTGAGTCTCGACATCCCCGGTAAAGCAGATTCAAAAGACGAAGCCTACCTTGAGATCGCACACGGGTCAGTATCATGAGGACTAAACCTGCCCGAAGGTAGGTGAGCTATCTACCGCAAGGTCACACCCCATGCTAACCATCGACGGATCCCGCTTTTCCGGAAGCGGAACCATTGTAAGACAAGCAGTCGCCTTTGCCGCTCTGACCGGCCAGTCGATCCATGTAGTCAAGGCTCGCGCGAAGCGAGACAAGCCGGGTTTACGCCCACAGCATATCCGCGTCATCGAAGCGATTGCCGAGCTCGTGCAGGGTCGCGCTGAAGGGCTGGCGCCAGGTTCGCAGGAATTTACATTCCGCCCGGGCTCTCTCAAGTCAGGGCGGCACTATTGTTGGGACATCGGCTCTGCCGGCTCGACGACCATGCTGGGCCTGGGCCTCATGCCGGTCCTTGCCTTCGCGGCCTCGCGGGTCACCGTCGAATTGCGCGGGAGCCTCTTCCAGGATTTTGCCCCCTCTGTCTTTCATCTCCAGCATGTGCTGCTCCCGATGCTGCAAGGGATGGGACTCCATGCCGAAGTAGAAATCGAACGGCCGGGCTACGTACCTCGCGGCGACGGCATACTCCGACTCGCAGTGACACCGCTCACCGAACCCTTCCGAGCGATCACTGCTGACAGGCCAGGCCCGGTCACAAGGATTTGGGGCATCGCCCTGTCCTCTCACCTCGAACAACGGCAGGTCAGCCGGCGGATGGCCGACGCCGCGCGAGATGCGCTGGCCAAAGCGGGCTATCGGGCTGACATTGAACTTCGCAACGATACCGAGTCTCTGCAGCGTGGAGCCGCGCTGGCGCTCTTTGCCGATCGAGAAGGGGCCGGGCGGCTCGGCGCGGACCGGGCAGGAGCACCGAGAAGAAGCGCCGAGTCGATCGGGAAACAGGCCGCCAGGCAGTTGCTGGAGGACCTCCGGTCCGGTGCGACATTGGACCGGTTTGCCGCAGACCAGATCATCCCCTTTGCGGCCCTGGCAGAAGGCGAAAGCCGCTTCATCATTCCGACCGTCACCGATCATGTTCTCACCAGCGCCTGGCTGACGCAGGAATTGCTTCACGCTCACGTCACTATCGACGACCAGCGCCTGGTCATTCACGGCGTCGGATTCTGGCCTGATCGTGGTCGCACGACGACTAAGTAGGGCCTTGGTCTTATGGACCTGCCCGTCCAAGCCAGTCGTCCTCCCACAGGCTTCGTGGCCGATACCATGCTGGGCCGACTGGCTCGCTGGCTCCGGATTCTGGGTTATGACACGGCGTACGAAAAGAGCATCGCAGACGATCTCCTGATCGAACGGGCTCTTCGCGAGGATCGGTGGCTCCTGACCCGCGACGGGTATCTCGCGCAGCGCAAAGTCCTTCGCGGCCGCCACACCTTGATCACCAGCGACTACCTCGACGGCCAATTGAGCCAGCTCCGGGAGGCTCTCCATCTCAGCCTCGATCCGAGCGAACAGAGGCCGTTCCGCTGCGCGAACTGCAACGTCGTGCTGAGCCCGATCTCTCCGCGCGAAGCAATTCCTCTCGTCCCTCCCTATGTCGCCCAGCACTACGATCACTTCGCGCAATGCCCCCGCTGCCGCCACGTCTATTGGCCGGGCACGCACTGGGTTGCGATCGTCGGCAGGCTGGCCACGATCAGGCAAGAAGACAGGAACCTGCCCCCATGAAGATTCATCGCGTTCATCCCTGGAACGTCACGCCGCAGGAGGCCGTGCGGATTCAGGAGCAGCTGCGCAGCGCCGTCATACCCCATGGGCGGGTGACCCGTCCGAGGTTGGTCGCCGGAGCCGACGCAGCGTTCGACCTTGAGCGAAACCACATTTACGCCGCCGTGGTCGTCCTGTCTTTTCCCGGATTAGAAATCGTGGAGACAGTGATCCATCGTGAGCGCCTGCGCTTTCCCTACATCCCCGGCCTGCTGTCGTTTCGGGAAGCCCCTGCCCTGCTCCATGCCTTCGGACAGCTTCGGCACGATCCCGATGTGATCTTCATCGATGGCCACGGCCTCTCACACCCGCGGGCTGCAGGGATCGCCTGCCATGTCGGGATCTGTGTGGATCGGCCGGTCATTGGATGCGCCAAATCCAAACTCGTCGGAGAGTTTCGAGAGCCCGGTCTCTCCCGCGGCTCTCTCTCGAGTTTGTATGATGCTGACGGTCACGTGATCGGAGCCGTTGTCCGGACGCGCGATCGTGTGAAGCCGGTCTTCGTCTCGGTCGGGCATCGACTCGGTCTCGCGGACGCCATCCGGCTCACCCTGGCCTGCGGAATGGGATACCGAATTCCTGAACCGACGCGGCAGGCCGATTTGCTGGCGGAGCGGACCAAGAGGGAGACCCGTGCATGAGGTCCCTCGCCTTCCTCCCCTTTCTGTTGTTCCTGCTGTTGCTGGCCCTCCTGCCTTTCGTGTTCGGAGAACTCTTCTCCACCGCTCTCATGAAGCTGCACCTCGATCCCCGTGCGGCTCTGCTGGTCATCCTGGGCATCCTGATCGGAAGCGCCATCAACATCCCCGTCAGACGCATCGCACGGACCGAAGAGGTCCTGGAGGAGCCGTTCACCCTGTTCGGGTTCTCCGGATGGTGGCCGCGCTTGCAGCGTGCGCCGCAGGAGATCGTCATCGCGGTCAACGTCGGCGGGTGCCTGATCCCGCTCGGCCTCGCCCTCTACGAGAGCGCGTTCCTTCTGATCGAGAGCCCCGAATCCCTGTCGGGTCTGCTTCTGTCTGCCATGGTGAATACCGCCGTGTGCTATTGGATGGCCAAGCCTATTCCGCGCATCGGCATCGCCATGCCCGGCTTGATGCCGGCGCTGGTGGCCGCGCTCTGTGCCGTCACGCTGGCGCCGGAGCACGCCGCCCCGGTGGCGTTCATTGCCGGCGTGCTCGGCCCGCTGATCGGCGCGGATCTCCTCCATCTACGCGACCTGGAGAAGATTACCACCGGCGTCACCAGTATCGGCGGGGCGGGCACCTTCGACGGGATTGTGTTATCAGGCATCGTCGCGGCATACTTGGCATGAACATGCGTACTCCATGAGGTGCGAGACCATGCCGACCCGAGCCATGATTCTTGGAATAGCCCTCGCTGTACTCGCGCTTGCGGCTTCCAACGCAAGTTGTGCCGAGCCGGCGGCAAAGAGCGCCACGATGAAGGGCGATGCCGCGCAGGGGAAAGCACTCTTCAATGGCAAAGGGATTTGCCACTACTGCCATGGCCTCGACGGGGTGATCGACCGGAAACCCTCGCTCACGCCTGACACCGCGGCTGTCATCGCGCGACTGGCTGCTGACCCTCCCGATCTGCGCAATCGAACGACGCTGAAACTGAAAGACAACAAAGCCCGGTTTCGAGCCATACGCGAAGGCCATCCGGGGAGCGGGATGCTTCCGGATACGACGCTGAGTGACCAGGACATCACAGACGTCCTCGCCTACCTCGCGACGCTCCGGCAGAGCCCGCCTTCCCAAGGCCGCAGCCTCTATTGACCGCGACAGCCTCCGGCATCGCCCCACTAATCCATGAAGCGCCAGATCGTTTTCGATTGCCCGGCGGGGGGCCGGTAGTTGCTCAGTTTGAGCATGCAGGAGGAACCGCTCTTGGCCGCATCGGGCCAGACCTTCAGTTCTTCTCCCGACGGCGATGAAACCCGATGGATGTAGTCCCATTCCCCGCCGTCGCTGAATACGACGAAAGTCCAGCCGTTGCTGCTGTGAAAATGGACGTCACCGATTAAAGGATCTCCCGACGTCAGTTTCACGGTGGAGGCGCCCCGTTCGATTGCGGCGAGTTCCAGGAGCGCTGCTTCACACAATTCGTCGTCTGGCATGCTCTGCCTCCTTCAACAGGAAGTGATTCTATCCGTCATCCGACCGTCACGGTACCGATACCGTCGCGAAACGCGGTCGGCGTGCCGAGCGCGGCGCACTTGGCCTGCATGGTCTTCTGGAGAAACAGGACGTCCTGATCCCGGGCGAGCCTCACACGGCAATTCTCAATCCGAACAGGGTGGAACCGAATGTGCGCGACGCGTCCTCGCTCTACTCCAAGGACGAACAGGAATGACAGGTCGTTGCGTTCGTCCTCATCCACCATGTAGTCGTCGATGAAATCGCCGCTCGAATAGAGAATGGCCTTCCCGCGATAGAGCTCGATTCCCTGAGGAGTATGATTGGAATGGCCCCAATAGAAATCGGTCCCGAGATCAAGCAGCTCATGAGCCAGCGCCTGAATCTCTGCTGAGGGAGATCCCCAATTGGGGCCGACGTGCGCGCTGACCAGGACAAGACCGGCTTGACTCCTGGCCTGTTTTATCGCGTCCGCGACGCGCGTTCGATAGGGCTCCTTGAGCCCCCTGCGGTCATAAGCCACGTACAAGACTCCCGGTCTTGTGGGGGCGGCTTCCCACTCCGGCTCATTGTCGGTAAGGGCCAGCACCGCAACCCCGCCCCCTGCGACTTGAAGGAACGCCGGTTCCATCGCCGCCGCCAGATTCCGGCCGGCCCCCGCATGCTTGATGCCAGCCTGATCGAGCAGCCCAAGGCAGTCGAGCAAGGCCTCTGTCCCGTAATCCAGGACGTGGTTGTTGGCCAAGGTCACCGCGTCGATTCTCGCCGCCTTGAGAAACTCGATCGCTCTCGGATGGGCCCGGAAATGAAATGCTTTCAACTGGGGACGCCACTCGCGTCCACGCGCGCTGATCACGCATTCCAGGTTGACGAGTCGGAGCTCTGCCGCAAGCAGAATCGGAAGCACGTCGCCCCAGACGGCCTCGGGCCGGACGGATATCTTCCGGATTATCTCCTGATCCACCGCCCGCCCCAGCATTACATCGCCGGTCAATGCGAGTTGCATAGGTCTCGCCGCTCATTCCTCAGGCCGACCGCCTCACCAACGCGGTCTGAATCCGTTGTTTCACATCCTCCGGATCGAGCACCCCGCGGAACAGGATGGCCGTGTCGCCCTGCCGGGATCGAATGACGACCGTCCCGATCCCCATCAGATCATCAAGCAGCCCCTGTTTGATGGAGACCTCGCTCACCTGGCTCAGTTCGATGGCTTGGATGTCCTGCCCCGTCCAGCCGTTCCGAATCAGGACTCGTTTGCTGGTGATTACATACCGACCCCAGCGGCGCAATGCAGCGGCTGTTCCTAGCAACGTGATCGCGCCGACCAGCCAGCCACCCCATCCCGACATGGCCGACCTT